>CALYOL010000107.1 GCA_945231345.1 uncultured Porphyromonadaceae bacterium | reverse complement strand
TATACTTTGGACTGTTATCTTGCGAGGGATAGGTTGAATGTGAGTCCGTAAGAAGAGTTGGTTGTAGGGAAGGAAGAAGTGGTTACGAGTGGAGTGTTCACCTGGTGGTCGAAGAAAGCGGCAATGGTCAGTCGCTTGCTCAGGACGTAAGAAGCGGTGAAGTTTATGGTGAACGTTTTTGTTCCGTTTGTAGCCTGGGTGTAGTTAGACTCAATTCGGCGCACGAGCGACTGCGTGTTCTGGAGCGAGATGTCGGCATTAAGTGTAAGGTCGTTTGAAACGCCAGATTGAGTGCCTTTCATCTTGAGGAATGTATTGAACCCGACAATTTTATATCCCGCACCGATTGTAATGCCTCGTTGAGTAGCTTCGACAACCTGACCAGCGGAGGTGTTGAGCGTGAGCGTGCGGCTGTCGCGATATTCAATGTTAGCGGTGATGTCGTTTTTGAGAGTTACTTTAGCACCGATGAGAGGTGCGAATTTTTCAGTGATAGCCACGCTGGATATGTTAAATGGAGATGAGGGGACAGGAGCTCCGGTCAGCTCATCAAGGGTGAAGCCGATGTCTGAGCCGTCTGCAGTTATCCAGTTCAGGTATGATGAATATGAGCCTACGGAGTAAGTGCACTGGTAAGCGTGAGAGAGGGTAAATGTCTTGAAGATGTTTCTCATATTACCCAGGTTTACAAGTCCGTCGTAAGTAATTCGCCAGTTTGGCTTGACCTGTCCGAAAGAGGGGAATGGGTCAAGGAAGATGCTGCTTGCGTCCTTCCCTGTGTATGCGGCGAGGAATGCGGGGATGAGGACATCGCTGCTGGTGTTTGATACAGTCCCTACATTTTTGTCGAAAGGCTTTCCTGCATACTGTGTATCCTTGATAAATCCGCTGTTAGGGTATGAAGTTCCGGCATATTTATCTTCCACACGTTGAGCAATCTGTGGAATGTATTCAAGTAGTTTGTCAAATGCGTCGCTCCTGTACCCGTTGTCGGCGTTGCTGGAGCCGAGAGCGGTAGAGAGAGCGTTGTATGTCATTGTAAACGAGCCGGAGCGGGTGACAGGTATGTTTTCATACATAAATTGCATCTGTTCGCTGCGGTTGTCAGTGCGGTTCATGGTGAGCTGTATTTTGAGTCCCTTTATAGGCTCGAGGTTAAACTCGAGGTTAAGCTCGTTTGTGGTAGCCCAGATGGCGGGGGAAGTCTGTCCGTCGTCTGTAATGAGCCAGTTTCGCTCAAGTGCGGTGTACATATAGTCTTTGCCTGTAAATCCAAAAGCGAAGTCAAGACCAGGCGACATAGGACCGTAACTGTTGCTCTGACCAAAGACATTTCCGATATCGTTACGGAAAAGAGGAAGTGTGAGTCCTTGCGTCTTTCTCCACTTTATGGAGAAAGAGCGCGGAGCCATGAGGAAACGGGTTGTATAAGCGAGAATTTCCTGCTTCAGTGGTCGTTCCTCCTTAAGGTTTTCCACAATGGAGAACTTGATGTTAGCTTCACCTCTTGTGAGGACTTTTATATTGTTTGCGTCCACCACTTCTGTCTGCACGGGGAATGGCTTTCCGTCGGTGGTAAATGCAGTTACTTTTACCTTTTTGTTGCGCAGATTGTGGCGGATAGTAATGGTAGTATCCGGTTGCAGCTTGTAAGTACGCTCAAACTTCTTTGGCTTCTTTTCCTTGCTTTGCGCCTTTCGAGTGTTTGCAAAGCGTTTGTTGATTTCTTTGAGGTAGTTTATTTTGTTGTAGAAAGTTTCAAAGTTTATTCTTCCGTCAGCATTCCAGCTTGCCTGGTTAGCGATAGTGTTACCCATGTTTACGCCGTCGATAGTTGCTCCGCGGTCCCAGCGGTAAGTGGCGTTGTAAGTTACAGAGCCGTTTAGGAAGTCAATAGCCGGTATTTTGCTGAAAGGCGCCTTGTATGAAGCCACGAAAGACTGGTTGTAAGCCCAAGGCGTACCCATTGAGAGAATACTCTTCCAAATAGTATCTTTCCACTGCTTATACTCGTCGGGGAACAGCTTTTTGTTAACCGCACCGGCAGGTTCGTCGATATGAGCGGAGGTATTTGAGTTGAATGAGAAGTTAAGCGACTTAGTCAGGTTCCATGTCACAGCGAGCTGTCGGTCCCAGAGGAAATTTTTGCTGACAGAAACCGGCATTTGGAACATCACATCAGTCTCAGAGCGCGCCTGCTGCTCATAGTAGTAGCGCGACATGTTTGTCTGGAAGGATATAGAAGTAGGCAGCCAGTTCAGTTCCCATTCTTTGATAAATTTCAGGTTTTTGTTTTTAGAGTCAATGAAAGAGAATGGCTTGAAAGGCTTGAAATATGGAGTGTAAGAGTATTGGAAACTGCCGCGGTAGTCATTGGTGTTTTCATACTCTGTTGTGGGGTCTTGCTTGTGCTGCTTGTTGAAAGAGAAGTTAAGCGTGAAGTTTGCAGGGTCCCAAGGCATAGGGTTTTTGCTCTGAACGTCGAATTTCAGCCCGGAGATAGAAAAACTCTTTACGGTAGACTGCTCGATGGCATAATTGTTAATAGAGTCTTTCTCATGCTGGTCTGCGGCGTCGTCAAGAGCGTCTTTAAGCCTTACGTCCTGGTCGAGAGGGTTGTATTTAGGTGTAGTCTTTTCTTTAGAGTAAGAGTAGTAGATAGGGGCTTTGAGCTTGGCGGCTTCCGGGAGGAAACGTCCGGCATCAACCTGTACTGCAAAGTTGTATTGCTCGTAGTCGTCGAGTCGTCTGTCATTGAGGGCTTGGTCAACGCCACCAAAGCCGGCGGTCTCTACGTGTGCGCCGAAGTTGAGAGTTGCAATGTCAGAGAGTCCGAGGTTTACGTTTGCCTTAGCCGCCCATCCGCCTTCCTCGTCAAAGTCTGTCACTCGCATTTCATTTACCCAGATAGTACCGTCCTTCACGGTAGCGGAGTTGTTTCTGACACCGATGAGGAGTACGCGTACGTCGCTGAGAGATGGATTACCTTTCACAGCCATTCGGTTTTTCTCATTGTCAGGGTCTCGGCTTTCGTAAACGGTGGCATATCCCACACCGCTTCCTTCCTCAGCCTTTGCGCGGTTACGTTCTTTCTTGAGGTTTACGAGAGTCTGAAGCGGCAGGCTCATGTAGTTTTCCTCAGGCCATACGGCTTTTCGGTCTGAAGTGAGGTCGTTGTTATATTTACCGGCAGGGGTCAGAGTCAGAGGAATTTCGTATTCGTAATAGTTGTTTTTCACGTCGGTACCGAGGCGAACGAACACTGAAAGCTCTCCGCTCTTGAGGTTTGTGACGTCGTCGATGAGGCTTTCGGCGTGGACGTGCATTTGCAGGCGTTTATAGTTTCGAAGGTCGTGAGAAGTGTTACGGTAAACAGCGCGTGCGTCACCAGCCTGGAGCCCTGTCACCTTCATAGACATAGACTGCTCGTTGAGCTGAGTGATTTGCGACTGCCCCGGGTCGACGATTCGCGATACGCCCGGAGGGAGAACATAGTTTACCGGCTCGCGGCTTGCATTTTCCTCGATGTTTACAACAGAGACGTCAAGTTGTCCTTCAGCCGGAGCATCGCCTCGGTTGTTGAGGTTGAAATCGTAAGTGCGCCATTCACCGCGCACAAGTTCGAGGGTGGCAAAACGGAGGTGAGTAGGGTTTTTAAATCCCGTCATGAACATTCTTATGAAGCGGATTGTGGAGAAGTCTGTGATAGAGCCAACAACCTTTTCATATTCGCTCAATGGAATTTTAAACTGATACCATTCCACCTCCTGTGTCTGCCCGTCTCTGGTAGGAACGAGAGAGACCTGCTTGTCTGCAATGAAGTTTTTGCCTACAACAAAGTCTTCGGGGCGGATAGAAATGTGGTATTGGTAGTATCGCTCATATTCGTTGAGTGTATTGTCCTGGTTAATGTCTTCCACGTCAGGCACACTGCGAGAAGACTGATAGAGTCTGTCTGAAGCGTCTTCGGGCGAGATAGAGTTTCCTTCGGTGCCGTTGTATCGTTTATACCGCTCATGGATAGACAGTTTGAGGTCATCGTAGTCGTATCCGCGGAAGAAGTGGTAGTTGTCGCCGGCAGGGTCGTTAAGTGGCGATGCCTGGTCAGCCTGCATTTCCTCGAGTGCGACGGGGGAGACTCGCTGGCGGAGTTCGTCGAGGAAAGTCTTGTAAGTAGAAAAGTTAAATTCGTCTTCAGTGGAGAGTCCGTTAAGTCCCACGTCCTGAGCCTTGCGGGATGCGTCGTTGTTGTCGAAAGCGTATGTGAGGGAATTTTGCTTTGACACTCGTCCCCAAACGGTCTCGGTGACATTGCTGAGGTTGCCGTCTGCCGGGATGCCGTTTTCGTAAGATTTGAGTCCGTCTTTCAAAATGTCTTCGCTTACCTCGCCGAGGTTGAAGTAAAGGTCACCACCCTCGTTGTTAGGGTTTTCGGGGTCAAGGAACGGGCTCATCATCCAGAACTGGATGTATTCGATATTAGACTGCTCAAAATTTGTGTTATCCATCTTGCGCATAATACCACCCCATCGTTTTTCAGGATAGAGCAGGTTTCCGCGGTCGTCGATGTTAGTTGCGTCAACGTTATAGGGTCCACGTTCTGTTGGGTAAAACGACAGGTTGAGAGTCTGTATTGTGGAAGATTCGCCGTATGTGAGTTCACGTCCCGGGAAGATTTCTCGTGAGGAGACTTCTCGGATATAAGGATTAGACTGCTGCTTGAGGTCGCTTTTTAAGTACCCCGGACACATAGAGGAGTTGCGCTGTGTAAACATTCGGTCGATGTAATACCAGTTCAGGAGCGCGCGGTTTTTGCCGTATGCTACGTCATTGCTAAGTGCAGCCTCCGGGAAGAGAGCAGTAGAAGAGTTGTCGTAAGGCGTGGATGCGAGAAACCATGAATATGGAGAGCGGAGGTCAATGCCGGTCTGGCTTGACTCAAAGTCGTCGATATAAGAGCTGCCCTGTGTGGAGCCGGCTTTCTGCTTGTTAGGCATCAGCTGTGCGTATTCGGCTGTCACATTGAGAGTTGATGGCTGAACGGCGTTTACTGTCGGGATTTTGTTTAACAGATTTGTGAGCCACATAAACTGGGTGTTGTAAGCGAGGTTTAGCCCCATCATGGTGTTGTTTATGGTCTCATCACCGATGTTTACCTTTTCAGTGAGTGCCTTTTCAGAGAAATGGAGGAACGTACCGCCGATGTTGAAGTTTTTATTTATGGCATACTGCAAATCCAGTCCAACAAGCGTCTTTCGCTGTGTGTTAAACATTGACTGGTTTTCGAGCTGCACGCTGATGCTCTGCCCAGAGTCTATGATGCTCTGGTTTGTGATAGTGACGATACCCATGGAGTAATCCACTGTATAGTCGCTGTTTTCGGTGAGCTTAGTGCCTCCGGCAGTGACTACAACAGAGCCACGAGGCACGTTCATGGCGTTCAGCCTGATTTGCGAGCCGGAAGAAGCCTGGTATGAGCCGGTGAGTACAAATTTGTTTTTGTCTGCGAATTGGCGTGCGACGACAAGCGTAGAGTCGTAAAGTTCTTGATATATATACTCCTTAGCCACTGTAGGGTCTCCGATTTTTTGTGCGAGGTGACTGCCGAAAGGCTCAACAACCGGGAAAATCACCTTGCCGTTTGAGGATGTAATAGTGTATCCTTCGATAAAGTCGAAAAGTCCGTCAGGATTCGACTGCTCGTTGCTGTCGATGCGGTCAAGGTTCATCACCTGAAGGAGAGATTTGTCGTTTAGTCCCGGAACGGGGAGATATACTATTTTAGTACCCGTTGTGTCGCTAAGGTACTTGATATTCAGCTTGAAATTTGTCTTAGATACTTGGTATGCTCCCAGTGAATACACGTTTTTCATCATCAAGTCCCACATAGGGAGTCGGGGAGCGACGGTGGTGCTTTTCAGCATCTTGACGAAAAGAGACTGGTCTGTGCCAGTGATGTCACCGGAAAATTCACCTACCTGATATACTTGTCCGTTGTAAGTATATTCAAAAGCCACGCCGAGCACTTCATCAGAGTTTAATTGGCTCTTAATGGAGATGTATCCGAGAGTGCTGTTGAGGGTATATTCACTCTCTTTCAGCAGCCTTGCGCTCTCCACTTTTTCATAGTCGCGTCCTCCTTCAAAACCGTAAGCCTGGAGGGGGCTCAGCACTTGGCTGATATTGTTGATATTTCGTGCGTCGGGGTATTGCTCCTTGATAGTGGAGAGAAGGTTATTTGAGGCATTGGCAGGTATTGCGTATTGTGGGTTAGGGGTCCAATAACTGTTTGCGAGGCGAGAGTTTTCCCCAAGGTCCATGAAAGCAACAACGTTTCTTGACTGGTCGTAGTTATTGTTCTTATTAGTCACCCAAACCTCTATGCGAGTGATTTTTATGCCGGAAGAGACGTATGGAAGCTTAGCGCAAAACTTGTCGTAGTTGTCGCG
>CALYOL010000106.1 GCA_945231345.1 uncultured Porphyromonadaceae bacterium | reverse complement strand
ACGCGTAAGATCGTCGGCAGCGTCAGATGTGTATAAGAGACAGACCTGGAGCCGGTGCTGCTCTCAGGCACTATCGTGAAACGCGCATCGCTCCACAACGAAGACATTATCCGCCAGCTCGACATCCACGACAACGACATGGTGTATGTGGAAAAGGGCGGAGAGATAATTCCCAAAATCACCGGCGTAAATGTAGACAACCGTGATATGTTTGCCTCTCCCGTCACCTTCATATCACACTGCCCCGCCTGCGGGACTCCACTAATCAGAATAGATGGCGAGGCTGCGTGGGTGTGCCCTAACAAATACGGCTGCCCACCACAGATTGCAGGCAGAATATCGCACTTCGTCTCTCGCCGCGCAATGAACATAGACGGCATAGGCGAAGAAACTGTTGAGCAGCTCATAAGCGCAGGGCTCCTAAAAAATATTGCAGACCTATACGACCTCCGCTTTGAGCAGGTCGTATGCCTTGACCGTTTTGCGCAGAAAAGTGCACAAAAACTTATTGATGGCATAAAAGCCTCTGCCGCAGTACCATTTGAGCGTGTTCTCTTCGCCCTTTCCATCCCCGGAATCGGCGAAATAGGCGCAAAAAAAATTGCGCGCACCGTAAAATCGCTTGACAACCTTATCTCCATGCCACACGACCGTCTTATGGCAATAGAAGACGTGGGAGAAGGGCTTGCCGACAACATAGTCGAATACTTTGCAGATGAAAACAACCGGGCAATAATAGCGCGTCTTCGCGCAGCCGGCCTGCAATTTGAAATCAGTACAGAGACCGAAGCCGCCTCTTCAGACAAGCTCGCCGGAAAATCAATCGTAATAAGTGGCGTGTTCGCTCATCACTCCCGCGACGAATACAAAGCCATGATAGAACAAAACGGAGGCAAAAACGTGGGCTCAATATCCAAAAAGACCGACTTTATCCTCGCCGGAGAAAATATGGGCCCATCAAAAGCAGAAAAAGCCGCCTCCCTCGGCATTCCTCTCATCTCAGAAGATGATTTCCTCGAGATGCTTAAGTAATATCTGAAGTTGGGCAGAAACGGGCAAAATGTATTCTCAAAAATTTTGCTATTGAGCTTCCATAGTGATTATATTTCTTAAATTTTGCTACCAACCCCAAATATTTGCTAAAATATTAGCTAAATGGGATAAAAATTTCGTATATTTGCATAATATAAATCGCAATTACAAACAACACTATAAATTCTAAACCGATGAAACAAAAATTACTCTCCATTCTTGCAGCTTTCGCCTCTCTTACAGCTGCAGCTTCAGGACAGTGGACAATGAACGGCCGAACATTTGACGTGGATACTATCTACCACGCCACAGTTGGTCCGGGCACTACTCAGACAACTATTCACTTTACGGGACCGACTACACTTCATGTGTATTACGCAACCGTAGATTTGACAAACGAAATTATCGATATCCGCTCTGCTTGCGGTAGCGACCAGACTCCCGGCTGCGAAAACATCTCAAGCGTAGCAAAAAGAAAATCTACCGACAACCTCCACTATTTCGCCGCCATCAACGCAGACTTCTTCCAGACCAAAGGTCGCGTAGGCGAACCGGTGTCAAACTCTATCGTAGATGGAGAGATTTTCCGATTTGTAAATAATGGCAGAACTCACTTCACAGCTGCAAAAGGCTGGGTAGACGTGGCAAACACCACTTTCTCCATGCAAATTACAGACGGGACAACGTCAAAGAAAGTATCAGGCATAAACAAAGCCCTTGGCACAAACGACCTCGCAATATATTCTCGCCGATATGCAGATAAGACGACTACCGGTGCAGGAGTGTGCGAAGTGACTATCAAGCCGGAAGGTGGTGTCTTAAAGTGTGGAGAAACAAAATTCACCGTCACTTCCAGCCCTGTTTCCACGGGAGCCTCTGCAATTCCGGATGGTGAATGTGTACTTGCCGGCTCAAGCAACTATGCCGACTTTGTCAGCAATCTAAAGCCGGGCGATGAGCTGACTTTCACCGCCAACCTCGTTTCAGGCGACAAGAACCTCAACGATGCTTTCACACAGGCTGGCGGTCTGCCGGTAATCCTAAACAACGGTGTAATCTGCGGCTCTGAAGTAGACACAAACCTCCTTCAAGCCCTCCATCCACGCACTGCAATCGGCTACAGCGAGGACAAAACCAAGCTGGTGATGCTTGTAGTTGACGGTCGCGGACAGTCTGCCGGCGTTAATTCCGACGACCTCGCCGCCCTGATGCAGCGCGCGGGATGTAATCAGGCAATGAACCTTGACGGAGGCGGTTCTTCAAGCATTTATATCGACAAAATCGGCACTCGCAACAAGCCGTCAGACGGCAAAGAGCGCGCCGTAGGCAATGGTCTTTATGCCGTAGCAAGCTGTCCTACAGACAACACTCCGGTTACTATCGAGTTTATGACAAAAGTCATATCTCTGCCCCGCTACAGCTATTACACACCAGTCGTATATGCATACAACAAATACGGCATGCTTATAGACACAGACTTTAAGGGCTACACTCTGTCTTGCGACGCTGATTTCGCAACAGTGTCAGATGACGGTCTCTCTATCCTTTGCAGCGGCACAGGCTACCGCGCACTTACCGCTACATACGGCGATTATTCCACTACAATCCCTGTGGAAATTTCAGATGCACAGCCACGTTTCCGCCTCACATCAGCTCTCGTAGACCCATTCAATGACTACAAGGCAGAACTCATTTCTACAATCGAAGGCAAAGACTCTCCTGTTGATAACAGCGTAATGACATGGAGCAGCGAAGACGCCACTATCGCTACGGTAGACGAGCTGGGAAATATCCACGGACTAAAAGACGGTGAAACCACTATCCACGCCGTTCTTGGCGAATTTGACCTCACACTCCCCGTAAAAGTGGAGGTGCCAACTACACGCTACAAATCACTTTTCGGCGACGCAGAGCTCACCCTCGCCAAGTCTGCGCTGAAATCAGGCGCTACAATCACAAAAACCGCTAACGGATTTGACCTTGACTTCTCAATCAGCTCAAACCGAGGCACATACGCAGGAGCCAAGACAGACGTAAACACCTTTGCGCTCCCTGACTCAATCCGTATGACAATCAATCCCGGAACAGCAATCATCACAAAAGTTGTTTTCAGCTATGTAAACTACGAAGGCAGAACTGTTTACGTCACTTTCACACCTGAGTTTACTGAAAACACTACCGTGGACCTACTCTTCCCAATCAGCGAAATCATCGACATCCAATCTCGTGAAAACTTCCCGATAAACTTCACCGGCATAAACTTCTACCTCAACAATGCGGCTTCTACGACTCATAAAATCTCAGTCACCGCACTTGACCAGGTTTACACCGCAATCTCGGGTGAAGGCGGAGTAGAAACAATTATCAGCGACGGGAAAAAGTTTGTCATCACTCCAAACCCTGTTGAAAAAGGCGCTACCGTCACACTCACAGGCGCAGCAGACGATGCGGAATATACCGTTTTCAACATGGCGGGCGCTAAAATAGCAGAAGGTAAGGGCAACACACTCACAGCTCCGGCTGCAACAGGCGTATATATCATCAAAGCAGGCAAAAAATCACAGAAACTCATCGTGAAGTAAATACTCAAACTTTGATACCGCACGGGTGCACAAGACAGGTGTACCCGTGTTTTTTTCATATGGCATCATCAACGAAATTCTTCAAGCATAAAAGCATGTTTTTTCCGCTCTAAAGTCAAAAAAAGGTGCATATATTTTGAAAATTTAAGAAATTGTAATACCTTTGCATAAAATAGCAGACACTAATGAGCGTAAGAATACATCATGAAGGCACTAATATCTTGCTTATATCGCTGGCTATCTTATTGATTGCCAATGCGGTAGCTTGGCTATTGGCATACGATGCAGCTGTAATACCCGGTACTATCAGCGGCATCAGCCTCGTATTTTACCTTCTTCTGCTAAACTTTTTCCGCTCCCCGAGGCGCAATTACGAGGGCGAGCGAGAAAATGCCGTTGTCGCTTCTGCCGACGGAAGAGTGGTAGCACTTGAGGAAGTTTTTGAAGATGAATACCTGCACAGCAAGGCAATCCAGCTATCAGTGTTCATGACAGTGTTTAACGTGCACGCAAACTGGTTTCCCGTTGACGGTAAAGTAATATTCACAACACACCACAAGGGACGTTTCCTCTCCGCGTACCTCCCCAAGTCCAGCACCGACAACGAACGCTCGACAATCGTAATTGAAACCCCCAAAGGACAGAAAATACTCGTACGCCAAATAGCGGGCGCAATCGCTCGCCGCATCGTCACCTACCCTACAGTGGGCGACACAGCTAATATTGAGGAACACCTCGGATTTATCAAATTCGGCTCTCGCGTAGATATATATCTGCCGTTGGGTACTGAAATATTAGTCAAAATCGGCGACAAGACCATTGGTGGCGTCACACAGGTTGCTCGCCTAAAACCACAAGAAAATGATTAAGGCTATCATACGCTCAATCCCTAACACCATCACTTCACTGAACCTTATCAGCGGACTCGTAGCGATATATTTCGCATTCCATTTCAACAAAGAGTTCGGCTCGCTTTATGGGTATCATCTGACATACATCGCTATTGCCGCAGCGGCAGTATTTGACTTCTGCGACGGACTTTCCGCAAGGCTTCTCAGCGCATACTCAAATATAGGCAAAGAGCTTGACTCGCTCGCAGACCTCGTGAGCTTCGGAGTAGCTCCGGCAATGCTCATGCTAAACATTCTGCTTCACTATACAGGGGAAAGCCCAATGTCGTTCATCGCACTGTTTATCCCGGTGATGGGAGCGTTTCGCCTTGCGAAATTCAATATCGACGAAAGCCAAAAGACTGTCTTTGCCGGGCTTCCAATCCCTGCAAACGCAATCTTCTGGATAGGCTTCGCGGAATTTACTATCCGCACAAGCTGTGAAGGTGCAGCAATCAGCATTTGGTGGGACGCTGCGATAATAGTAATCATCTCACTGTTTATGGTATCACGCATGAGGATGTTCTCGCTGAAATTCAAAAACTTTGACTGGCGCGAAAACTTCTCACGCTATGTGCTAATTGCGCTCACAGTTGCAAACGTGATATTCTACGGCATAGAAGGTCTGATGTGGACAATCATATTCTATATCATACTGTCAGCCGTATCAAGGAAAACGATTGAATAACACAGCTCTCACAAATACACCATGGGGTGGATAATTCTCATAATCATTCTGCTCATATTGGGGTATCTGCTATTCCCCTTTATACGTATATACCTGAAATTCAGGGCAATGAAGAAAACTTTCGAGTCGCAGTTTGGCGACCTCGGAGCACAATTTAATGATTTTGCACAAAAACAGCAGCCTAAAGCCCAACCAACTCAAAAAGACAAAATATTCAGCGATACAGACGGCGAATACGTTGAATTTGAGGAAATTACACCTGAAGAATATTCTGAAAACCAAAACAGCAATAACGACATCTCACGCTTCGGTCCTCAAATTGAAGACGCAAAGTGGGAAGACATAAAATGACGCGAATATGTATTACACAGAACAACTTTTTGATTTTTTCCAACGACTCGACAATAACAACAACCGCCCATGGTTTCAGGCAAATAAAGAGGAATACGACTACCTGAGAAACCTTTGGCTACAAGACATAGACAGACTCCTCGCACTCATGAAGGAATGGGAGCCGGAACTCGCCGGGCAGACATCAAAAACCTGTGTATATCGCATCTACCGCGACACACGCTTTTCGCCTGACAAGACTCCTTACAAGCGATTTTTCTCCGCAGCTTTCAGCCCCTGGGGCAAAAAGACACACCGCGCCTGCTATTACCTGCAAATGGGTGTCACAGACCCGGACCGCAACATACAGTCCGGCTTATATGGCGGCATGTGGTGTCCTGACAGCAATATGCTCCGCAAAGTGCGTACCGCAATCGTAGACAACACCGAAGAGTTTGCCGAAATCCTAAGCAACAAGGAGCTTCAGGCACTTTTCCCAAACTTCGACCTTGGCGAAAAGCTGAAAAACGTCCCTCGCGGCTTCGACAAAGACCATCCATTCGCAGAAGTACTCAAGTTAAAAGACATCGGCAAATATTGTCCTGCCGGAAAAGAATTTTTCTCCCGCCAAGACTGGGTGGAAGAGACCTCTCGCCGTTTCTCCCTGCTCAAGCCGCTCATTGACTTCCTGAACTATTCACTTGACGAGTAAATAGCCCTATCACAAAAACACGCATTATTCTGTTGCCAACACAAAATGAGGGATAAATCGATAGAATATAAGCTGTTTTTATGCTTCAAATAAAAAAGTTTTCAAAAAAACGACAAAAAAATTTTGTCAGTTCAAAAATTTGACGTACCTTTGCAACGCAATTGGCAAACGGGCGTTTAGCTCAGCTGGTTCAGAGCATCTGCCTTACAAGCAGAGGGTCGG
>CALYOL010000105.1 GCA_945231345.1 uncultured Porphyromonadaceae bacterium | reverse complement strand
CTCATCATGACCCGCGTGGCAATGGGCGGCGCAGAGACGCACATGTACCTCACCTATGGAGGCCACGGCTCAAATATGGCGGTGACGCGCTACAACGGCAAGGTGTGGATTGCCACCGGCGGATACGGCACCACCACCAGCACCTCGCCCACAAAGATATGCCTCTTCCCATGGTCGGCAGGCAAAGGCCTGGACCTGCGCGACGGCTCGTACGTGAAGTACCTGAAGGTGGGCTATTCCGGCAACATGTGCTATCCCGCCATCGACAATGACAACCGCCTCTTCTTGGTGCGCTCACGTTCCTCGAAGGGCGACTACTTTGCCGTCTACGACCTGGACAAGGTGATGGCCTCTCCCGAGACGGCAACACCCATCAAGGAAGTGTTCGTGGCCAAAGGCGCACGCAAAATCTCCAACTCCTCACGCAAATTCCTCAACAGCAACGACCAGGGCTTCAAGACATGGTCCGACCAGGGCTTCACCATCTCCGGCGACTATATCTATACCTACGAGGGTGACGGCAAGGATGGCTATGGCTCCAACCCCAATCCCTCGACAGCCACCGACGCCGACAGCAAGTCTGTGCTCATTGTCAATGTCATCAACTGGCGCACCGGCGAGTATGTGCAGCGCTCTGCCATCCTCAACAGCAAAGTGTGGAGCAACATGTGCTCGGCAGCGGCTGACAGCGGCGAGCCCGAGTCCATGAAGATTCACCGCGACGCCAATGGCCGTCCCTTCATGGCCGTCGGCGTCGTCACCGGCGCAGATGGTGCCCGTCGCTTCAATATGTTCGCCTACAAGCTGAAACAGGAAAACGGTCAGGGCGACGCCATCTCAATTGATCCTCACAGCTTCACCGCCAACCAGTCTTCAATGTCGTTCTCAACTTACGACGTGGCACAGTCTTCGTCCGTAACAACCACTCTCGGCGGCCTTGCCACTGATGTTACCGGAACTATCGTCGGTGCCGACGGCGGAAACTTTGCTGTTAATAAGTCCGGCAACAGCTTTAAGGTAACATTCAACCCCGACCGCTGGAAACGCGACTACAACGCTTATCTGCGTCTGTCATCGCCGAACGCCGCCGACGTCATGATTCCTCTGTACGGAACATACAACGGTAACATACAGACCGGTGTGGAGGATATTACAAATGTCGACGCCGACGCAATCGAAGGCGACGTACGCTTCTTCGACCTTTCCGGCCGTCCTCTCTCCGAGCCCATGCCCGGCGTGAACATCATACTCTACCCCAACGGTAAAGCAGAAAAGATTATAATTAAGAAGTAATAAAGTTTTTGATGCCTGCCGCATTACAAGTACTTATCGCCACATGTCGCCCTGAAGGCATCAGCCGGGTGCGGGACATGAACCTCCCCGAGGTTGACGGCGTTGAGTATCTTGTGATGTGGCAGCTGCATGCTGATGCCCCGGTGCCGGAAGCCCTCGCTGCCCGCGTTGATGTCACCGTCATGCGCTCCGAACGTGTGGGGTTGTCGGCAAATCGTAATGACCTGTTTGATGCCGCGACATCTCCGGTGGTGCTTATTGCTGATGATGACCTGATTTATACACCTGAATCGCTTAAGGCTCTTTTGGAGACAGTCAAGGCCAACCCGGATGTGGATTATTTCTCGTTCAAGCATGATGAGCCGAGGTATAAATTCTTTCCGGAGGAGGAATGCTCGCTGAATAAGCCTGTCAAGTATTTCTATCAGACCAGTTTCGAGATTGCCCTGCGACGCAACGCACGGACAGCTGCTTTGCGGTTCCATGAGGACTTCGGAATAGGGACCCCGTATTTTGGCGCCGGCGAGGAGGAGCTTCTGCTGATGACGGCCAGACGCATGGGCCTGAACTGCAGATTCTTCCCGATATGCATAGTCACCCATCCGGGTCTCAGTACCGGAAACCGCAAGCCTACAGCCAAGACTTTACACGCCCGGGGAGCTATAGTGGCCTTGTCGCACAGATGGACATGGATTCTCCGGTTACCCGTCCATGCATGGCGGTTGAGGTCGGTTTCGGCCCTCGGTCCTCTTTTTGCAGGCGCGCTTAGTGTGGCCTTCAGGCGCAAAACTTCAGGCACAAAACATAAAAAACTGACATAATAAATGTTAAATATGCCATAATAATTGGTGACAAAATATGCGAAAATCGGCAAATTCTGCTTACCTTTGCACAATTATATTCATTACAACTTTATTTTAAGGAAATCATGAAACTTTTAGCACGTCTTTTAGCCGAAAAACTGTTGAGAATCAAAGCGATTAAACTTCAGCCGATGAATCCTTTCGTTTGGTCTTCAGGTTGGAACGCTCCTATTTACACAGACAATCGCAAGACCCTCTCATACCCTGATATTCGTAGTTTCATTAAGGTAGAACTCAGCCGACTAATCCTCGAAAACTTCAGCGAGGTAGAGGCTGTTGCCGGCGTAGCCACCGGAGCAATCGCACATGGTGCATTTGTGGCTGATAACCTCGGGCTCCCATACGCATACGTGCGCTCTACTCCAAAAGACCACGGACTGGAAAACCTTATCGAAGGCAATCTGAAGCCCGGGCAGAAGGTGGTAGTGGTAGAAGACCTTGTATCAACAGGCAAAAGCTCACTTAAGGCTGTGGAGGCTATCCGTCAGGCAGGCTGCGAAGTGCTGGGAATGGTAGCAATCTTCACTTACGAGTTTCCTGTTGCAGATGAGCAGTTTAAGGCTGCAGGAGTAAAGCTCCTCACACTCAGCAACTATTCCGCTATGCTCGAGACGGCACTCGAGACAAAATATATCCGCGAGACAGACGTGGAAACACTAAAAGAATGGCGTACCGACCCTGAAAACTGGGCTCCGGCTAACTAATCAGAAAAAAATACCGATATGGCAAAATATACCGGCAAGAAAACTGTTGTCAATAAACCGGCACAGGATATCTACGACAAGTTTAAAGACCTCACGGCACTCCAGGCTCAGATGGAGCAGTTGCCCGACGACGTAAAGGCACAGATGGGCGAAATACACATCACTCAAGACAGCATAATTATCGTCACACCACAGGTTGGCGAGGTGGAGCTGCGAATTAAAGAGCGCATAGAGCCAAAAAAGGTGGCTTTTATCACAGTCAACTCCCCCATGCCACTGGAAATGAGCGTGAACATAAGTCCGGTTGATGAAAACTCATGCGAAGTTTACTCTGCGCTGGAAGTTGACATACCGCTTATGCTTCGTCCGCTCGTTGGTCCACAGCTTCAGAAAGCAGCCGACGGTTTTGGCGAGACACTCCTTAAACTTTACAACTGATGGCTCGTAAACTCTGGGAAAAAGACACCGTTGTAGACCACGACGTAGAGCTTTACACCGTAGGTCGTGACCGCGAAATGGACCTCATGCTCGCCCCATACGACGTGCTTGGCTCTATTGCGCACATCACAATGCTGCAATCTATAGGACTGCTCACTGCTGAAGAACTGAAAGTACTCACCGCCGCCCTCCGCGACATTTACGCATCCGCCATCAACGGCGATTTCGTGATAGAGGAAGGCGTGGAAGACGTACACTCACAGGTTGAGCTCATGCTTACCCGCCGCCTTGGCGACATTGGCAAGAAAATTCACTCCGGACGTTCAAGAAACGACCAGGTTGCAGTTGACCTTAAGCTCTTCATCCGCTCTCGCATTGAAACAGTCACAATGGCGGCACAGCGGCTCTTTTTTGCACTCCAAACCCAGAGTGAACGATACAAAGACGTAATTATCCCCGGTTATACACACCTCCAGGTGGCTATGCCATCGTCTTTCGGACTGTGGTTTGGCGCATATGCAGAGTCGCTCGTAGACGACCTTATGATGCTTCAAGCCGCTTACCGAATAGCAAACCGTAATCCTCTCGGCTCCGCCGCCGGATACGGGTCTTCTTTCCCTCTGGACAGGGAAATGACCACACGCCTGCTTGGATTTGA
Source organism: uncultured Porphyromonadaceae bacterium (assembly GCA_945231345.1). Lineage (GTDB taxonomy): Bacteria > Bacteroidota > Bacteroidia > Bacteroidales > Muribaculaceae > CAJUPY01. The sequence goes on along the minus strand of CALYOL010000105.1, from coordinate 2,541 downwards.
GAGCATGGACTACAACGTGGTGTATGCACAGATGGGACGCGGCAAGACAGAGCGAATTGTGGCACAGGCTCTCTCTTCTATTGCCGCCACTGTGGGAAAACTCGCATTTGATGCCTGCATGTTTAATTCGCAGAACTTCAGCTTCATCAAACTCCCTGACGAGTTTACCACCGGCTCATCAATCATGCCACACAAGAAAAACCCTGACGTGTTTGAACTTACACGCGCAAAATGCAACAAGCTACAGGCACTACCCGTAGAAATCACGCTCATCACGTCAAACCTCCCATCAGGATATTTCCGTGATTTACAGCTAATTAAGGAAAACTTCCTCCCGGCTTTCGACGAGATGGAAGCAATTCTGGCTATGGTGACGAGAATGGTGGAAGGAATACAGGTAAACACCTCTGTTGCAGATGACAGCAGATATGAGATGATGTATTCTGTAGAGACCGTAAACCGCCTCGTATTGGAAGGCACGCCTTTCCGCGACGCTTACCTCCAGGTGGGCAGAAACATTGAAAAAGGGCAGTTCAAGCCTGAAAAAGACATTCATCACACCCATCCCGGCTCAATCGGAAACCTCTGTAACAAGCAAATTTCAGCAATGATGCAGCAGGTAATTGCCAACTTTAATTTTGCCGAATATCACACCGCTTTCGACAAGCTGATAAATGAATAAGCTACTGCGAATATTATTCTCTCTCGTGGCAGTGATGCCACTTGTAGCCTGTCATAGCGTTGACGACGACCGACTGCCGCCGGCACCGGTCAGACTTACGTTTTACACCGTTGCGGAATGGAACCTCTACGGAAACCCTGCCGCACTGGAATACAAAATGTTTATCAAGGAGCAGCGCATCCCCTCAAACTATAACTATACCGCCATTTCCGAGACGGGCTACGGCGGTATTCTCCTCGTAGGCGACGCATTTGGCATGCCTTTAGCCTACGACCTCGCTTGCCCCGTAGAAATGCGTAAAGACGTGAGACTTAAAGTCGATACTGAAAAAAACGAAGCATACTGTCCTAACTGCGGCAGCCGTTACGACATCTATGCAAACTACGGCAGCCCCCTCTCGGGCAAAGCCGCAGAACAGGGTTACGGACTGCAAAAATACTATGTCGGCGCGGGAGCTGCCGGCGAGTATATGATAGTAACCCGAAGATAATTACTATTTTTATAAACCCATTAACAACACCTAATTAAAACATGGATTCAGAATTAATTGTAACTATAGTTGGCTACGCAGCATGCATCTGCATGATACTCGGATATATGCCACAGGCAATTTATACCATTCGCACCCGCGACACAGACGGTATTGCCCTACCCACCTTCCTCCTCATGGGACTTGGCGGAATTTTCTTTATCATTCAAGGAATTATGATAGACAATCCGCCGCTTTACATCACAAATATCGTTACGTCTGCTTCCAGCATCATCGTTTTCGGCATCAAGATGTATAACGACTATTTTAAGAAAAAGAAATAACAATATCTATGACACCTGAAGTTCAGCGAATTATATCTCTCAGAGAAGAACTCAACAGACACAACCACAACTACTATGTTGAGAACAACCCTACTATCTCCGACTACGAGTTTGACATCCTGCTAAAGGAACTTCAGGAACTTGAGAGCCGCCATCCGGAGATGTATGACCCACTATCGCCAACACAGCGAGTGGGCAGCGACATCTCCAAGGGCTTTGCGCAGGTAAAGCACGAAAAACAGATGCTCTCGCTCAGCAACACATACTCTATCAGCGAGGTAGATGACTTTATCCGCCGCGCACGGCAAGCCCTGCCGGGAGAAGAGCTAACTATCGTTGGCGAAATGAAATTTGACGGCACTTCCATCTCTATCACTTACGAAAACGGACGAATGGTGAGAGCCGTCACTCGCGGTGACGGCACACAGGGCGACGACGTGACAGAAAATGTAAAGACTATACGCAGCGTGCCATTACAACTACAGCCCGGCAACTGGCCAGCAAAATTTGAGGTTCGCGGCGAAATAGTCCTCCCCTGGGAAGCATTCGACAGGCTTAATAAGGAGCGAGAATTTAATGAAGAACCACTATTTGCCAATCCTCGTAATGCTGCTGCCGGCACACTAAAGATGCAAAATCCCGCCGAAGTGGCACGCCGAGGACTTGACGCATGGTTTTACTTTCTCCTAAGCGATGAACTCCCAGCCGACAATCATTTCGACAATATGCAAGCCGCTCGAAAATGGGGATTTAAGGTGTCAGACATCATGACTCGTCTCCACTCCATAGAAGAGGTAGACAAATTCATAAAGTACTGGGACACAGAGCGTAAACACCTACCAATGGCTACAGACGGACTCGTGTTCAAAGTAAATTCTCTCCGCCAGCAGCTAAACCTTGGCTCAACTGCAAAATCCCCCCGCTGGGCTATTGCATATAAATTTAAGGCTGAACGAGCACTCACACAGCTCAAATTCGTGTCGGTTGAAGTAGGCAGACCAGGTTTCATAACTACCGTGGCCACCCTGGAGCCCGTGCTGCTCTCA
>CALYOL010000104.1 GCA_945231345.1 uncultured Porphyromonadaceae bacterium | reverse complement strand
TTAACCTAAAATTTTTACAACATGAAGTTAAAACTTTTCTTAATTGCAGCTTCTGCAATGGCTCTTGCTACAAGCTGCTCAAGCGACTCCGTAATTCAAGAAAATGCGGAAGCTAATGCTATCAAAGCACCTTTGTGGTACACCTAACCCCACTGAATATTAAGGTTAATAAATTGTAATTAAAAAGCCTTTTTGATGCCAATCCCAATACCGCTGTGCACAAGATTGTGTGGGGCTTTTCTATCCCAATCTTGTTGTGGCGAGAGAGAGGACAGAGATTTTAGCAGACGGGACGGCGTCTGCAATGGCTTCGCAGCAGTGGATGATAGTTGAGCCGGTGGTGATAACGTCGTCTATTACGAGGATGTGTTTATTCATAAGGTCGTCGGCATTCTTTACGGCATAAATGCCTTCGGCATTCAGCCACCTGCCGTAAGAGCCCTTGCGAGTCTGAGTGGCGTGAGAGCGAGATGCTATGAGGTTGTCGCCGATTTCAATGCCGGTCACTTCCGCAATGCCCTCAGCAATAATTCGGCTTTGGTTATAGCCTCGGCGAATTTCCTTCCACCAGTGCATCGGCACAGGCAGCATCAAATTTATCCCATTGAAGAAGGCGGAGGGAGAAATTTCCTTAGCCAGCATTTTTGCCAGTTCAATTCCTATTTGCCGCTGTCGGTTGTATTTCAGATTGTGGATTAGCTTAGAATACGGGTCTTCGCGAACATAGTAGTAAAGCGAGGCAACACGGCAGATAGGAGCGTGACATACAAGCCTTGAGGCAAGCTCGTTGTTTGGGTTTAGATGAAAATTAGTGCGGCTCATCTTCAGGTTGCAATGGCTGCACAGCACCTTTTCACCTTCCACGAGGCTGCGGCCGCAAACTCCGCACACCTGAGGGAAAAACATACTCACGAGAGAGTCAAGCCATTGTCTTGCAGCCTTTTGCATGATTACAGAGGTTTCCTTTCAAAAGCGTCGATAAAGCTTTCAGGCGTGGAGTTATAAATTTGGATGCCACGAGCGTCGGCATATCGTCTTATTTGGTGATAAGCGCGGAAAGCGATGTAGAAACTGTATATAATCCGGTGGAGCGAGTAAGAGGCATATTCATTGTTTACTCGAGTCACCTCCTTTTTTTCTTCCTTGTAAAAATGCGGCTGGACAGAAACCACCTCATTGTTGCTGTTCACCGAGATTGTCTTTAGCCATGAATGGTCGGCGCCAACAATGTAAATTTCCTTATACCCTTTGAAAATCGCCACCATTATCGATGCTATAAGCACATTTCTCGGTCGCGGCATGGCACGGCAAGCGTCAAATGCAGCATTTTGCAGCCATTGCCAGCCCTCAATCCCCACCATGTTAAACTTCTCAACCATAATATTATCAGGCAACGTAATATCCTGAGAATTAGGGATGAAAAGCGTCATTTGCCAATCTGTTTTCGCGAGATTTTCATAAAGGCGAGCCACAGCCTCATTGTCGCGATTTGCGAAGAAATGCGGGTCGGCGAGAACGTAATATTTAGGCTTTATTTCAAAAAATTCCGGAGCATTAGCGGCGAAATTTACGGCGAGAGAGTCATTAGACTTGAGAATGTCTATATTTTCAGCCATAGTCTGCCTTAATGACGGACCGTTACCCATGATTATCAGGCGATTATGCCCATCAACCTTAGTGATTTTAGAGCGGCGAGACAGAAGCAGAATTTTGCCAATAGCCACAATGCTGTCCACGAAATTTTGCAGTGGAGTGACGGTTGGGTCAGAGAGAGTTTTCATCGTAAACGTGGTTTAAAAGGTATTCAGTCACCGAAACCGGCTGATAATCAAGCTTTGAGAGGAGAATGGTCGGGGAAAATGTCAGTTTGCGGTGTTTGAAATCATACATTTTACCGCTCCAACCGCCAATACCCAGCAGATTTCCGAAGAAACGCAGGAAACGAGCTTTTTTGTCACTTATAGAGAAGATTTTACGGTCGTCAAGCCTGTGTGCAAGAGCTTCGGCAATGTCTTTTACGCTGTGGTTTATACCATCCGTGAAAATAAAAGTGCCGGTCACATCTTTAAGAGCGCACAGGGCAGCAACCTCAGCCACACTCGTAGCATGAACTGCGCTGCATAGTCCTTCAGCGCCATCGATGTGCATGTAAGTACCGCGATATATCTGGCGAACCATATCCATAGCCATATTATTCATGCCGGTTCCGATGACCAGCTCCGGGAGTCGGATTATGGTGCGAGGCACATTTCGGAAAAAAGTTTCAAAACGGATTTCCATACCATACATCTCACAGTCGCGTAGGGGAGTCTCCTCATTGAAATTCTCGCCCTCCGTCACATCGTAGAAACTTGTGTTTGAGAAGCCAATAGCACGGACAACGCCCCTTAACGTATTGATATTCATTTTATTGACATCGCAAGCTACTACGAGGATGTTTCCGGAGAAGTCATCCGGGATTACGTCGTAAATCACACGCTTAGCTTCCACAATCCCGGCTTCCACAAAGTGGCGCTCAATGTATGGGGCAAGAAAATTATTTGAACCGATTATAAGGAGAGAGTCAAAACCAGCTGTATCCATATCAATTTATTTTCTTAAAAAAATCAGTGAAAAATACCTGCGAATCACGCCGAGGAGCGAAAACTTCATGCCATTTTCCCTTAGTCCCCGAGCCTTTTCACGAGGATTAGTGAGGAGGCGGTGGCGGAACGTAGTAGACATGCCACCGTCGGTCATTTCCACCATTTCCACGGGTATATATTTATAATTCAGTTTTTCTTTTCCGAGAATCCGAGCGATATATTCAAAGTCTGCAGCAGTGACATAGTCTTCCTTGTAAAGCCCGTATCTTTCATACACTTCACGCCGCACAAACAGGGTGGGGTGTGGAGGGGCGAAAAGTGTGAGAAGCCTGTCGCGAGTGAAACCGTGAGCACTGTATCTGCGCACAACCTTTCCAGTCCCCGGCTTAACGAAATAAACATCGCCGAAAACCACGTCAATAGCCTCATCTTTCATCGCCAGTGCGACGAGAGTAAGAATATCCACTTCTGTGAAACGGTCGTTGCCGTGAAGAAGTCCGATAACGTCGCCGGTAGCAAGGTTGATGCCGTGATTTATGGCATTATACACGCCATTTGCAGGCAAAGTTACGGCACGGATAATGTCAGGGTGTTCAGCGGCGGCATCCGCAATAATATTCTCAGAGCCATCTGTGCTGCCACCGTCTACAATGATGTATTCAATATCAGCATAGTTTTGGCTAAGAACAGAGTCAATAGTAGCCTTAATATCCCGCACATTGTTTAGCGTAGCTGTAATGATGGAAAATTTCATAGCACTAAGATATTAAGTTGTAAATTGTTATGAGTCCGGCAGCCATAATGGCAGAGTATGCGGCAGCCCAGAAGATAAAAGATTTGCGCCGATAGTAGCCATTTGCTATGATATAAGCAGCGCAAGGTACAAGCAGCGGAACTGCCACAAGAGAATATCGTGAAACGCTTCCCGCAAAAAGATACACAGGTATGAGCCACAGCAGAAGCCCGGCAATTGTGAGTCGCTTAAGGGGAGTGTTCATCTTTCCTTTCAGGAAATCGCAACCCAAATAGTAAGCTATAATACCTGCGATACCATACCAAGGATATGCCACATGGCTATACCACTGTGTCATACCATACACCATATCGCGCTCAAAATTCCATGGGAAAGGCGTCACAATCTGCACCACAGCGCATAGAGGCATGAGCAAAATGCGTTTCCACACCGGATATGAGAAATAATCGCCGATTAGAGTCCAAAAAGCACCGCGCCCCTCCTCCTCGCTGACGTAAGCACTCTGAATATCGTCGCCAGAGATAATCTGACTGCCGTAGTCGCCATGGTATAAAAGGTAAAACGCATACCATAGAACGGCAATTAGCCCCAGAGCAGCAGATGTCTTAGTCTTAAATATTCCATGATTTACGAAAAGCAGTGCTACAAGCAAGTATGGCAGCCAGTGACTTCGAATTAAGCCAAATAAAATGATGGAAAAAATGAGTATAAACCATGATTTCCGCTTACTGCTCAACATTGAATAGCAAAACGCCACAAGAGCAAGAGTTATCAGGCTCTCTTTCAGCAGCAAAGTGGAATGATTTAGCAGATAACATACTGATGCACAAAGTATTATGGCAATATTAGGGAGATTTCTATTTTTCCCAGCCACTTCAGCAGCAAGACCTCCGCAAAAAATCAGGGTAAACATCATTGCCGCCTGGTTTATAACCAAAAGCGGAACAATACTAATGCCAGTGATTTTCCAAATGCCAATTATCAGATAGCTGTATCCGTATTGGTATTCGTGTACATCAGACGCATTTCCGCCCATAAGCGCAAGAGAGTCGTAAAAATACCTATGATGGTCAGTGTTAAAAAGATACGGCTCAGATGTAGAAGCTCCGGCAAGTGTAGTGTAGCCATATACATTTGCCACCACGCCTACAGCCGTCAGTGTCATTGCTGCGAGCAAAGAATACCAGCCTAAATCAGACTTCCATTCCATCCGGCTATATGCAAATTCCACGCACATCCATACACCGCAAAACGCCGCATGAGTGGAAAAAAACTCAGCACCCGGCATCATAGCCAAAGCAACAGCCACGATAGTCATCGCAGCGAGTCGGGCGGATTTACGGGTGAGATTAAGAGATGGCAAGGCTGTAAGATGTTTAGAGTTAAGAGATTAGACTATACATTCTCCTCTACGATATATGGGCTGTGCTTTGCATCATATCCCTCAGTAGTGAGAAGTTCGTAAATATCAAGGCAAGCCTTAGCGTCGAGAGAAGCATAAGCACACTGCGACTCCGTAAGCGTTTCCGCTTCCCAGTTAGTTAGCCTTTGCCCCTTGCTGATACGTTTTTCAAACAGGATTGCATAAATTTTCTGCAGAGAATTGTCAGCAATGTCGAATTTCTTTACAAAACTTTGCAAATCAATGTATGATGCAGGTTCAAATTCTGCAAGTTTATGCAGAGCGCGGAAATCGTCTTGAATAGAAAGTCCAACCTTGAGAACATTTTCATTTTCAAAAAAACGACGAATTGACTCAGTGAGTCCGGTCTTGTTAATGCGGAACAGGAAACACTCGTCGTGAGTTGCAATCTGTAGTAGACACACCTTGTGCATGCGTCCTTTCTTGAATGATGGTCTTGTTTCAGTATCAAACCCAACAACCGACTGAGTCAAGAGGTAATTGATAGCCTTATCAACATCACGGGGATAGTTGATGACAATCGTGTTGCCCTCATATTCTTCAACCGGCAGCTCGTTTATTCTATCTTTGCTAATGCTAATCATGACTGCAAAGTTACTAATTTCGCCCCGAATATTCAATAATTATTCAAAAAAAAATATCGGTCATACATTTAGATATTAAAAAATATTAAATAATAATTAAATTTTGTTTCTATCAGATATTATTTTTAACTTTGCGGCAATTATTTCTAACATAACACTAACATACAAGCATTATGAAAAGACTGAAAGCCTTAGTGCCAATGGCTATCGTCACAGCCCTGACGACATTGGGCAATGATTACTTGGTCACAAACCGAAGTGTTGCAGTGGGAGAAAACGTGCAATATGCCGGTAAAATGTTTAAGGGCGGCGAGAATGTATTATCTTCGCTGCAGCAAATCCCTAACTATGCCTCGGATGGCGATAAATTCTATTTCGAGCCCGGCACATATACCGGAAACGTAACAATCGCAGCATCAAAGGTGACGCTTTATGGAGCAAATGCATACGGTGACAGCAGAAGCAACACGAGAAACAATGCAGAGAGCGTAATAAAAGGGACAATAACAGTAAACGGCAATGGCATCACGATAAATGGCTTTGCCTTTACCGAAGGCGGTTGCGTCACAAACAGCACAGCCACCGCATCATCGCCGATTGATGGATTCGACTTCATATATAACAGAGTATATGGCTCAACCGTATCAAAAAGCCGCTTTTCAGGCGTAGTGAGAATAGGTCAGGGATATACAGAAGCAAGTGCTAAGAATGCAGAAGTACACCGGAGATACAATAACGTTAATATCAGACATAATTCATTTGAAGGCAGCGCGAGCGCAGTGTCGAATTTCGTAGTAGTATGCGGCTCGTATGGCTCCACCAACATCAGTAACAATACATTTACCGACGGCGGCACAAGTATCTGCGTTGCTAATGCCCAGAACACAGTCAACATCAAGAACAACAAGTTTAAAAACGTAGGCGTATTAGGCAGAACAATAAGCGGGACGACAGGTGAGTTCTGTATCTTCCTTGAATATCTCGCATACTCAAACTCAACAAACGTAAACATAGTAAGTAACGAGTTTGACGGCTGCAACGGACAGTCGTCGATGTATTGCCCAATACGTTTCTTCCAGGGAGACAGCAGCAATGAAATACTTACTCCAAAGAGCTGTACCATAAAGGTAAATTACAACATATTCCTAAACAAGACAAATCC
>CALYOL010000103.1 GCA_945231345.1 uncultured Porphyromonadaceae bacterium | reverse complement strand
GCTTACTCTCTTTTAGATGTCAAAGCTGCTGATGCTCGGCGAGTGGTCAATGGTATCAACGGAGCTGAATTTTTCGGCAAGCGAATTTTCTGTGAAGTCGCAAAGGAAGGTAAGGACTACGCAAAGGCTGCCGGCAGAAAATCTCGCGGAAAAAAAGACGAGTTCAGGTCTTCCGGAAAAAAAGAACGCCCTCAAAAAGACGAGGAACGCCATTCCGGCAAGAAATACAAAAGCCGGGACGCTTTCTTCGGAAAGGATGAGTTTGCCGAGTACGACGACGCTCAGTTCGCTCGCAAAAAAAAGAAAAAATCTAAAAAGAAATAGCATAAATCATGAAAAAGGCTTTGTTTTTCTTTTTTTCCATCATCTGCACAGTGGCTGCTTTGGCGCAGACCGCTGTGGAGTGTGCTTTTTACAGCGCTCCTGCCGACATTATTCCTTATGCTCAGAGAATGATGCGACAAGACTTTGTAGACTACTATAAAAGCGGCTCTGAAAAAATCATCCGTAACAAACTTTACGACGGCTCACGAATTCTCAGCCTTTCTGACAACAGTATTCTAATCCAGGAAACCGCCGACAGCCTATCCACCGCACAAATTGCCGTGGAAGCTACTAAGGGCGACTCTATTATCATTTTTATCCGAAACATCGCCACTCCCGCTATCGACGGAGCTATCTCTTTTTATTCCGTAGACTGGTTTCAACTGGATAATAAGGCTTTCAAAGAGCCTTCGCTCAAAGACTGGGTAAAAGGTGGTAAAGCCGAGCTTAACACCGCTAAGCAGCTCGTACCCTTTGTCATGGCTAAATACGCTTACGATGCCGACAGCAAAATCCTCACTCTCTCCGCTTCCTTCGCCGACTTCATGCCGCAAGACGACTACAATAAAGTGTCTCATTTGCTTTTTTCTACCATCAGATATGCCTGGGACGGAAATAAAATGAAACTTCTCGACAAACAGTAATGGCAAACAACCCTGACAGTGCAATGACGCTCCTCGAGCTAAACGAAATTATCCGTGACTTCGTTCAAAACGATGCCACCGCCGGGCTGTGGGTCACTGCTGAGACCAGCGACCTGAGCAGAAAACGCCACTGCTACATGGAGCTGATTCAGAAAGACGACTCCGGTAACACTGTCGCGCGCGCAAGGGCTGCTATCTGGTCAAATAATCTTTACGACCTCGACGCTAAGTTCACTCTCGCAACTGGGCAGCGACTCGCCACTGGTATGAAAGTTCTTGTCCGTGTCACCGTCTCTTTCCACCCTGTTTTCGGATTGCTTCTCGTTATCGACGACATTGACCCGGCATTCACTATCGGCGATGCTATCAGACGAAGACAAGAAGCTATCGCAAGGCTCACACAGGAAGGTATTATTGACCTGAACCGCACTCTCGGCTTCGTCGACCCGGTGCTGCGCATCGCTGTCATTTCTGCTGAAAGTGCCGCCGGATATGGCGACTTCATGAACCAGCTTCACGGAAATTCTGCAAAAATAAAATTTTACACCCGCCTTTTCCCGGCTACCATGCAGGGAACAACCGCTCCTAAAAGCATTATCGCCGCTCTCTGCGAAATCGCCGATAATCCTGACCTTTACGACGCCGTCGTGATTATCCGTGGTGGCGGTGCTACCGACGACCTCGCCTGCTTTGAGGACTACGACCTCGCTGCAAGCGTAGCGCAGTTCCCGCTTCCGGTTATTATCGGCATCGGACACGAACGCGACGTAACCCTCCTCGACTTTGTCGCCGCCATGCGCGTCAAGACTCCTACCGCTGCCGCTGAATGGCTCATAAACCGTGCCACCGGGCTCCTCGAACAGCTACAGAATATCGGTAACTCTATTTTCGCCACTGTCACTTCTCTCCTCGCTGACAACGACCGTTCACTCGCAAATATTGAAGGGCAGCTCCCTGAAATCGCCAAGACCGCACTTTTGCGCTCTGAAAATTATCTCAACAATGCCGCAATCTCTCTATCCGCAATTTCTTCAACTCGCATCGCACCGGAAACCGCGGCTCTCGACGCTAAGGCGGCTGAACTTGCAACCGCTGCTGCAAACGCCATCGATTTTGCTTCTCACCGTCTCGACGCTTTTGAGCAATTAGTCGCCGCACTTTCTCCACAGGCTGTTCTCGAGCGTGGTTACACCATCACTACTATCGGTAATAAAATCATTAAAAAGGCCGCCGACATCAATCCCGGTGACACTATCACCACTCGATTTGCCGACGGCGCTATTAATTCTAAAACTATATAAATAACTCATTATGAAACCCGTTGCAAAACTCAAATACGCTGAGGCTATCGCTGAACTTGAAGCCATCCTCGAAGCAATGAAAAGCAAAAACTGCGACATCGACGCACTCGCCGACATGACTCGACGCGCTGCTGAGATTATCAAAGAATGTCGCTCAAGGCTTACTACCGCCGGAAATGACCTCAAGCAAATCCTCGACGAACTCGATACAAAATAATCCCTCCATTCCAATAATAAATCAAAAGTTGCGCCCGACACACACCAGGGATATAAAAAATGAAAAAATTTCTTTTTACGACTCTTTTCGCTTCTTTCGCGCTCCTCGCTTTCGCTCAAGACTCTTTCATCGGTAAATGGGCTTCTGACAAAATGGAACAGGAAGGCGGTGCCGTTACTATGGAATTTGACTTCAAAGACGCACAGAAAGTGCAAATCGTTGTCCTGACTGAAGGCGTAATCCCAAACACCTGCTCTTTCGCTGCTCGCTTTTCTAACAAAGGCACTTACGAAGTGGCTGACTCGCTCCTCTCTTTCACTATGGACGCAAAGAAAGCATCTGCTCGTCTACAAAAACTAAAATTCGACCCACAAATCGAGGCAAATCTCACACTGACCGATATCTCTGCCGCCGAACTCGCTTTCCAGCGTGAATTGCAAGCCGGTGCTCAAAAATCTTTCGAAGAACTAAACAATGCAAAATTCACTTTCTTCTTCAACGAAACAGACCCTGACACTCTAATCATCAAAAGCACCGGAGAAGACAAGGAATCTATCACGCTTCACAGAAAGAAATAGCACCGCATTTCTATATGTCGTAAAATTTTCATAAATTTGCACACTGAAACAATTTATTTACGACATTTAGCCTCATGACTAAAAAAATATTCTTTTCCCTAATCTTATCAGTAGTCGTCGCTGCATCTTCTCGTGCAGCGGAGACTACTGACTCTGTCTTTACACTCATTAACGACCTTTTCCTTCCTTCAGACGACGCTCCGGAAATTCCTGACACACTCGCTATCGACACCACTCTGAACGTAAACGACATGAAACTTCCGTCCCGGATGTTCGGTGTCCTCGTTTACGACAAATTCAAGTATGAAACTGACAGTATTATCGTAGGAAAACCTTCTGCAACAAGCCACTTCAACTGGATTAACAGGCAGAAACGCCTTTCTGACTATGTAACTCACCTCAGACAGCGAACTATGTTCGCTAACCCGGACATCGTACCTTACAACGTCGCTCTTCTACCTGACCCTCCTAAGGAATACCATGCCAAGGTAGACCCTAAAAAGGCTACTATTGTCATCGAGGAAGAACCTGTCAAAAAAGAATCCGTCAAAGACGCGCCTAAGCCCGTAAAAATTGACCATATTAACTGGCTTAACGACTTCACGACTTCACTTCACTTCTCACAGGCTTACAACTCTCCTAACTGGTACCAGGGAGGTAACAACAACCTCAACATCATCTGCCAGGCGGCACACACCATTAAGCTAAACCAGGCTTTCCACCCTAACATCATGTTTGAAAATTCAATCCAATACAAGCTCGCACTTAACAGCGCTCCCGAAGACTCTCTCCGAAACTACAGCATTGCTGAAGACATCTTCCAGATTAACACCAAATTCGGTCTCCGTGCTGCTAAAGACTGGTACTATTCTGTCACTATGCTATTCAAGACTCAGATGATGACTAACTACAAGAAAAATACTAACGACGTCAAAGCCGCTTTCCTTTCTCCGGGTGAACTTAACATCGGTTTCGGTATGAGCTACAGCCGTACTAACCCTAAGAAAACCGTCACTTTCGACACTTCCATTTCTCCAATTTCCTACAACCTCAAAATCTGCACCGACGACAGGCTGAACAAAGCCGACTTCGGAATCGAACAAGACAAAAACACTGCCTCTGAAATCGGTAGCAACGCCGAGGCGAAACTCAAGTGGAAAATGGCTTACAACATCACTTACACTTCACGTCTTTACGCATTCACAGACTATTCTTACGTCCAGGGTGACTGGGAACACACTCTGTCGTTTGAAGTCAACAGATACCTCTCTACTCAGATTTACGCACACCTTCGATACGACTCATCTACTCCTCGACTCGAAGACTCTAACTGGCACACTTGGCAGCTAAAGGAAATTCTCAGCTTCGGACTGACTTATAAATTCGCCACTATATGATAATTCGTGCAGGTGTCATATTTTCGCTCTTTCTATGCTCTTTGACTACCTTCGCACAGGATTTCAACGTGCTCGACGGATACGACTTCGACACTGTCACCGCGCGAATGGCTGAAAACCCTCTCGCACCCATTGAAGGCGTTTGGCAGTTTATGCCTGACGGCGCTACTATCGCAATTGAGAGAGACGAAACCGCTTCCACTGGACTCGTCTGCAAATACAACATCGTAGTCGTAAACTCTGTCGATATTAACGTCGATGACGGTGCACTTATCGGAACTCTTTACCCTACCGCCAAGCCGGATTGCTTTACAGCTAACATCTACACCGACAAGCAAGGCGACAAATCTGAAAAGCTGAAAAAGTTCATTCTCACGCTCACTGACAACGGACATCTCGCCATGACCGACAAAAAAGGCAAAATACGCCTCGATTTCTGGCGTTGGCTCCCTTACCTGTTCCGTATATCAGTCTCACGAATAAGAAGCTCTGAAAACGCCCTGGAGGGCTGTGTGAGGCTTTTCCCTGTCGTCCCTGAAGCAATGATTGAACCTTGCCACCTTTAATCCCATGTTTTCCCCATGAAAAAAGCTCTATTTTCTGTTCTCATCGCTCTTGCCGCTCTCTCCGCTTTCGCCGACAAGACTACTCGCAATAAAATAAAACCCATCGAGACACAAAAAGAATCTGCCGACTCAATTTACACCGAAATCTCAGAGTTCCCGGACTCTTGCATCATCCTCACCGGATACGACAAACCGCTAAATGCCGACGGTGAAACTATTATTATCATAAACCGGCTCGACTACGACATCGACGGTTTATCCATCTCTATCGACTACCAAGACACAAAAGGAAGGCAGTTCACAAAGCGTGAAGTCAATATCTTCACAAACATCCCGGCAGGTGAAACCAGACAGGCTTATTTCCGCACATGGGACCGACAGCACTCTTACTACTACATCAAAAGCCGCCCTCCTCGCACTCAGGCTACTCCTTACACCGTCAAATGCCAAATCCTCAAAATCTACATCAAAAAATGACGCCCCACCGTTCTACCATCTCTACTTTCCGCCAAGCACAAAACCGACGGAGAGCGTAGCGTTATGAAAACAATTTCGTGATATATTCATATTCGCCGTCAATCGTAGAAAATGCCATAGCTCAACTCCCGCACGAGGCGCAAACACCGCCGTATTGCGGTCTACCTCATATAGAGGAAAATCAAGTGTATTATTTACTCCATAACCAAGACCTACACCCAAAAACGGACATACCTTCTTTCCTCGGCGGAAATTATAGTCACCATATATAAACAGTCCCTTTGTCTGATACGTCGCGTCTAATTCCTGATACCCTCCTCCGGGACCCACAATTGGGTCTTGAAAAGTATAGCAAGATGAAGTCCATTTCCACTGCAAACCTACATCCACCGGCAGCTTCGCAAAATTATACCTCACCTCAAAACCTATCTCACCGCCACTGTTCTTATTCATACCATAGGCATTGCTCAGCGGAACCGTTATTCCACCGAACACCTCTCCCTCAAAACTTTTCAGTATCTGACCATTTCCGACCACACTGCCCATTAAAAACACTGTCAATACAATAAGTAATTCTCTGATAGCAATTTTCTTCATAAGTTGTTTCTTTAATTTTTATGAGGGCGTAACAATAAATATTGATACACCCTCTGGTTTATTTAAAATTTATATCCTAAAGATATGGTAAGGTTTCTGCTTGAATAACTTTCATCAAAACAAACATCTGCAATACCTATTTGATAGCCTAAAGACACATTGAATTTTCTTTCAAATTTACCCATTTTCCCCGAATTTCACAAATTAAAAATCATCTTCTTAAAACTCACACAAATTTTCTGCAAAGTTACAACATCACACACCCCCTTGTCAATACCTTTCACAATCTTTAACATTATTTTTTTACCACTCCTATCTATTCTCTATAATCTATTCACTATTATCTATTCACTATTCTCTATCCTCTATTCTCTATTCTCTATTCTCTATTATCTATCCTCTATTCTCTATTCTCTATTCTCTATTCTCTATTC
>CALYOL010000102.1 GCA_945231345.1 uncultured Porphyromonadaceae bacterium | reverse complement strand
AAATATATTGAGCCCACAAAAGCAATAGCCATTGCAAAGCAGGTATAAAGATACCATTGGGCAACTATTGATTTATAGACCTTTCCCATTCCCATGGTTCGAAACATGAAAAATCGCTAAAGAGCTATACACAACTGCTCTTGTGCGTCATGATGTCCAAAATCAGGCTGTCGGTTTCATTCATGCCATCACGTCCGATGTGCGTGAGATTGCGGATAGTCTGGTCGATGTCATCATCAATTATACCTTCGACGGAAGAAACGCACTGCCCCTCCATAGCCATCATTGCGGATATGAGAGCTGTAGACACCCCACTGGAAAGTTTCATAGAGCAACTCGGCTTGGCACCGTCACAAATCATTCCGGTAAGGTTAGCAATCATATTTTTTGTAGTAGCCACAATCTGGTCATATCCTCCACCCATCAGGTAACACATTCCACAGCCGGAGCCGGTAGCCGCAACCACACAGCCACAAAGTGCAGAAAGCCTGCCGAGGCTCTGTTTGATATAAATCACAGTGAGGTGGCTCAGAATTAAAGCTCGAATAGTCTGTTCTTCGCTGGCGAACATTTCTTCGGCATATACAACTACGGGGAGGGTTGCAGCAATTCCCTGATTTCCACTACCGCTATTGCTCATTACGGGTATTGGAGCTCCAGCCATACGAGCATCACAAGCAGCAGATGTATAACTGATTATACGGGAAAAAGGACTATATCCCATAATCGCACGCTCACGCGCACGGTGAAGAGTACGCCCCACCTGGTGTCCGTATTCACCTGCAAAAGACTGTTCTGCAGCATCTTTGTTCAAGCGGCGAGACTCTAAGATAAACCGTATTTCATCGAGAGGCGTTTCCATGGCAAATTCCCAGACAGTCTGCATGGTCAGTTCAACACTTTCCTCACAGCTTTCCTCTTTTCCACCGCCACGCTTGTCAAGCAGCACTTCAGCGCCCTTTGCAAGAAATACAAAATTTGTATGTCCACCGCAAATAATGGCTGTGGCAGTTTCATTGCCTGATGTTGCAACGACTTCTATATACAGTTTTTCAGTACATCCGTCTTTCAGCTGAATATTGATAATTCCGGCATCTATCATCTCTTTTCCAAGGCTTACAGCCTGTGGAGTGACATCTTTCAGCACTTCGAGTTCATACTGCGACTTGCCGATAATGGCACCGAGAGCAATGGCGATAGGCAATCCAATCATACCTGTGCCTGGAATGCCCACACCCATAGCATTTTTCAGGATGTTTGCACTCAGGAATACGTCAATCTTATCGGGACATTGCGCAAGGAGCTCAGCAGCTCTTGCAGCGCAAAGAGACACAGCTATAGGCTCAGTACACCCCATAGCAGGGACAACTTCACGGTTTATGAGGTCTATTATCTGTTTTCTTTTCTTTTCAGGTAGCATGTTTTAAGGTTTTATAGCCTGACCCATCCACTCAAGAATGGATAAGTCAGGCAATTAATTCAACAGAGATATTATTCCCATTCAATCGTTGCCGGTGGCTTGGAAGAGATATCATAGCAAACGCGATTTACGCCTTTAACCTTGTTGATAATCTCATTTGATACCTTTGCCATAAATTCATATGGGAGGTGCGCCCAGTCTGCTGTCATGGCATCAGTTGAAGTAACGGCTCGGAGAGCAACGGCACGCTCGTAAGTACGCTCATCACCCATCACTCCTACGCTCTGTATAGGCAAGAGTATGACGCCTGCCTGCCAAACTTTATCGTAAAGTCCGGCTTCACGCAAACCGTTGATAAATATAGCGTCAGCTTCCTGTAGGATTGAGACTTTTTCAGGAGTAATGTCTCCGAGGATGCGCACAGCAAGCCCTGGACCCGGGAATGGGTGTCGTGAAATCAGGTGTTCAGGGACACCAAGAGCACGCCCAACGGCACGCACTTCATCTTTAAAGAGCAGTCTGAGCGGCTCACAGAGTTTTAGGTTCATTTTTTCAGGGAGACCTCCCACGTTGTGGTGGCTCTTGATAGTAGTTCCGGTGATAGAGAGCGACTCGATGCAGTCAGGGTAAATAGTACCCTGTGCAAGCCATTTCACGTCTTTTATCTTGTGAGCTTCTTCGTCGAAAACGTCAATGAATCCTTTTCCAATTATTTTTCGTTTCTTTTCGGGGTCAGTCACTCCGGCGAGTTCGGTGAAAAACTTCTGAGAAGCATCCACGCCAATAACGTTAAGCCCCAGACATTCATAGTCTTTCATCACGTTCTTGAACTCGTCTTTACGCAACATCCCATGGTCCACGAAAATGCAGGTCAGGTTCTTGCCTATTGCTCGGTTAAGCAATACCGCAGCGACAGAGGAGTCAACACCGCCGCTAAGTCCGAGCACTACACGGTCGTCGCCGAGCTGCTCCTTCAGTTGCTTTACGGTGCTCTCGATAAACGATTCAGCGCTCCAGTCTTGTTTACTACCGCAAATATTGACTACGAAATTTTTCAGCAGCTTTATTCCGTCGATAGAATGGAACACCTCCGGGTGAAATTGCACACCCCAAGTAGGCTCGTTTTCAGCAGCAAATGCGGCATTTTTTACATTTGTGGTGGAAGCGATAGTGTGGAAATGTGGCGGTATTTCAGTGATAGTATCACCATGACTCATCCATACCTGACTTCCGGGATGAATATCACGGAACAGGCGTGTACGCGCGTCAATGTAAGTCAGGTTTGCACGCCCATACTCACGACTTGCCGCCGGCTCAACTTTTCCGCCGGAAGTGTAAGAAATAAACTGTGCCCCATAGCAAATACCCAGCACGGGAATCCTTCCTCGTATTGAGCTAAGGTCTGTCTTAAACGCCTTGTCATCATACACTGAAAAAGGCGAGCCGGACAGAATAACTCCAATCACACTCGGGTCGTCGTGAGGAAACTTGTTATAAGGGAGAATTTCGCAATAGGTGTTGAGTTCTCTCACGCGCCGACCGATAAGCTGCGTGGTCTGAGAACCAAAGTCGAGGATAATAATTTTTTCCTGCATATAAAAAACAATACTTGGTTTGAGTTGTCTCAAAAATATGGCACAAAGTTAGCAATATTTTTTTATACAGACAAAAAAAAGTCCGAATACTCCTTTCACCAAGGACAGTCGGACTGAGCCAAAAGGCATGATTAGTGATTCGTAAGTTGGTTAGCAACTTAAAGTGTAGAGATTATATCATACTTACATTTTTCACATCACTCCTAAGTCGCAACCGACCGCGTTTCACAACGATGCTGTCCTCGACAGGTGCCTTTTCCTCAAATCCTAAATTGAGTGTAAAAATTAATTAGTTTTTAAGGGAAGTCAATAGGAGTTATTAATTCAGTGCAAAGATAATATATTTTTTATAAACCAGCGTAATAATTAACACTAATTATTAGTTATTAACTTTCTTTTAATATTAGAAATCTTGTATATTACATTTATAAGTGGTATAAACAATACCACGAGCACCAAAACCATATTTTTGGCGAATTAGCCCCTCATTAAGGAACTTGCCACCGTCCTCGTTTGACGTGCCGAAATCAAAGTATCGGCATCCGCCATGTACGTTTCTGATAGCATGGTCAAAGACCGCAGGGAGAATTTTCAATTCACGCCCAAGTTCTGTTGTTGCTATATATTGAACATGTTCCACAGTATCAGTCATATATATCAATGTGCCACCAAGCATCTCACCGGATTTATATGCAGCTATCAGCTTAATATTCTGTGGAAACTGTGAATGAAGATACTTTATTTCTTCAAGACTATGGACAGGCTTTGTGCCATACTTCTCATACAGCAATGCTGAAAGAATGTCCCAAAATGCCTCAAATTCAAGGCTTTCACGCACCTCAATCCCGGCTGCAACAGCAAATTTCAGTCCGCGCCTCGCATTCTGGTCAAATGGCAAAGGGTCACGCAGGTCTATGGCAGAGGAAAGCAGTGTAGAATGAACTTCCGCTCTATTTCTAAAAAGAGCATAAAGGTCTTCCTCTGCCGGATGTTTATGATAAATATGCGGTATAACCTTGTATATCAACGATTTGACACCTATGCTTATAAGATATTCATTCATCTTGTCCCATATTTCAAGCATGTCCGCGGCACTAACACCCTTTGCAGGCGTAATCCAACCGCCATATGTCAGTCCGCCATGTGAAATAAGGGTATCTCCATCAATATTTGCAGGCAATAATGCTATTACCTTACTGTTGCACAGAGCTATTAACGAATAATCCACGAAGCGGTCGCTATGATATTCCATATAGCCGCGCAAAAGGATAAATGTACCGTTTTTAGACTTGGCGACAAAATTATCCCACAGCCTGCGGTATTCGCCTGTATATCTGACAATTTCTATCATAAAGCGTAAGAGTAAATTACTGCCGTATCCGCTGCACTGAGGCGATAATATCCACCGATAATTTCACCTTTATTTTCGTGCAATTTCTTCACCAGCAGGTCTATATCCGGATTTTCCACACCAAGTTCAGCAAATGTCAGAGGCAAGCCGAGAGAGCGGAAAAAGTCTTTAAGATGAGATATTCCCTCAAGTGCTGCAGATTTGTCGTCTTGTATATCAACATCGAAAACGCGGCGTGCAAACTGCGCCGGCTTTGAGGGAGCATGCTCCGCCATAAACTTCAGGAATGCCGGATATACAGTGGCAAGACCTGCGCCATGTGTCACGCCATAAACAGCACTTATTTCATGCTCCATAAAGTGTGAAACCCAGTCTTCCACTCGCCCGCACCCACAGATTCCATTATGTGCCATTGTTCCTGCCCACATTATGTTAGCACGTGCTTCGTAATCTTCAGGATTTGCCATCACTTTTGGTGCTTCTTCAATAATGGCTTTGAGAATTCCTTCACAGATGCGGTCTGTCACCTCAACATCCGGTGTAGGCGAGAAATACCGCTCCATGATGTGAGCCATCATGTCTGCAATTCCGCTTGCGGTCTGAAATGGAGGCAATGTAAATGTCAGCTCCGGATTCAGGATAGCGAATTTCGGACGCAGCCAAAAGTCTGTGCGGAGGCTGATTTTATGTAGTCCATCAATTTTAGTGATGACAGAGTTTCCAGAGCCTTCACTTCCTGCAGCAGGTATTGTGAGCACTACTCCTACAGGCAGTGCATTGCGTATCACCGCCTTTCCGGCATAGAAGTCCCAGAAATCGCCATCATAGACAGTACCGGCTGCAATAGCCTTTGCGGTATCTATCACAGAGCCTCCACCAACGGCGAGAATACCATCGATAGACTCATTTCGAGCAACTTCGATGCCTTCATAAACACGGTCATCGGTAGGATTTGGCTTAATACCGGAAAGTGTGACATACTTAATCTCACATTCGTCAAGAGAAACCTTTACCCTATCGATAAGCCCTGACTTTACGGCAGACTGTCCGCCATAAACAATCATAACTTTTTTGCAGCCAATAGCGGCAACCTCATTGCCGGTTTCCTCCTCTTTGCCTCGCCCAAAAATATATCGGGTAGGAGCCTGATATCTAAAATCGTTCATATTGTGCCATATAATTGTTTTATATTGCAAATTTAGTGCATAATTTTGACTTTTGCAAAGACAATATTCAGTATTAATGTGCAAAGCGAAGCCATAATGTGAAAATTTGATGAATAAAAATATAAAATAGTGTTAATGAGGCTAAAAGTTTCATTATTTTTTTGTAATTTTGCAGCCTATTCGGAAAAAACCGGATAGATGTTGATTTATTCCATCACATAATAAAAAAGTATGAAGCTATTACAAGCAAAACTCGCACAGTACACAGCGCCCCAAGAAGCAAAGGCAGCCGGAGTGTATCCCTACTTTCGCGCTATATCAAGCGAGCAAGACCCAGAAGTAATCATCAACGGCAAAAAAGTCTTGATGTTTGGCTCAAACTGCTACTCAGGTCTTGTGAACGACCCACGTATTAAAGAAGCCGCTATAGAAGCGATTCGCAAATATGGAACAGGCTGCGCAGGCTCTCCGTTCCTCAATGGTACTCTTGACCTCCACAAACAGCTTGAGGCCGCTATTGCCGAATACATCGGCAAGGAAGACGTAATGATTTATTCTACCGGTTTTGAGGTAAACCTTGGTGTAGTATCTTGCCTTACCGGTCCTAAAGACTACATTCTCTGGGACGAGCAAGACCACGCATCTATCATTGAAGGTCTTCGCGCATCATTCTCAAAGTCGCTAAAATTTAAGCATTTAGACTATGAGTCACTTGAGCGTCAGCTTGAGCGTTGCGACCCAGACCGTTGCAAACTCATCGTGTCAGACTCCGTGTTCTCAATGGAAGGCGACGTGGCAGATGTAAAGAAAATGGTAGAGCTCGCTAAAAAATACAATGCAGCCCTCATGATAGACGAAGCTCACGGCATCGGCGTGTTTGGCGAAGGCGGTCGCGGTGTTTGTCACGCACAAGGCGTTGCCAAAGACGTAGACCTTATCATGGGTACTTTCTCCAAATCTTTTGCATCACTCGGCGGATTTATCGCAACAGACAAGGAAATCACAAACTTCCTCCGTCACCACTCACGCTCTT
>CALYOL010000101.1 GCA_945231345.1 uncultured Porphyromonadaceae bacterium | reverse complement strand
CAAACTTCAAAATCGCAGACTGCTGCTCACCAATCCCGGGCGACCAGGTTTTGGGCTTTGTAGACGATGACAATGAGGTTGAGGTGCACTCAATAGACTGTCCCCGCGCCATGGCACTGAAGTCGAGCTACGGGCCGCGCATAGTTTCGACAAAATGGGACGTTCAGACGGGGTCTTTCCTTGCACGCATTCATATAGAGGGAATAGACCGCTTCGGAATCCTTCAGGAGCTAATCTTCATGATATCATCACACCTTGCCATAGACATCCGCAAGCTGGACATCGAGGCAGAAAAAGAGGTGTTTCACTGCGACCTGTGGATAAACGTGGCAGACAGCGCGATTGCCAATGACCTGTGCGACAAGGTAAAGACAGTGAAAGGAGTGCAGACGGTTTCTCGTATCAATTAGAGCAAACTATTGCCGGCTGATATGTGTTTAATAATATATTTGTCGATATATGAATAAGCAAAACATAATCCGAGGCCTGATTTTCGTCATTGCAACAGCACTGGCGATAATCTTCTTCCCCCGCAAAAACGATACACAGTTTACATATCAGCTAAACCGCCCGTGGGCACACCAGCTACTCACCGCCCCGTTTGACATACCAATTTACCTTGACTCAATCTCCAAGGCGGAGAAAATAGACTCTATAAACAGGGTCTTTATCCCGGTATTCAAGGAGGACAAGAGCATAGTTGCATCTCTGTTTGCAGATATAGATACTCTCTCCGGCATATCCGTTGCGCAGAAGTCAAGACTGAAAGCGGAACTTGGCAAAATGTATGCGAAGGGAATCATATCCCCGGCGGCGGAAAAAATAGTGAAAGAGGGAAAGCTGCAAGAGGTGAGATTTCTCAGCGGGAATACGCTTGTTCGCAAAAGTGCGGATTTTCTCACACCTCGCGAGGCATATAGCGAGCTGAACGGCATTTTCGGACTTAACAATGACATACACCAGGCAATCAGCAAGGCGCATGCGGCGGGGAAAATCCTGCCAAACATATTGCCGGACAGTCTTTCGAACAGCCGTCTATACCGAGAGCAGCTGCAGCCAATAGAGGCTGCAATAGGTGTTTTGCAGAAAGGCGAGCGCATAGTGGACAGGGGCGAGAAGGTTACGCCCCAGATATATTCAATATTGCAAACGTATGAGCAGATGACAGACAAGAATGACCGCACTGTGAATACCGGAGATTTCTCAACGGTATTCGGCCAGTCGCTGTTTGTGATAATACTGTTTGCCGCGCTTTATTTCTATCTGTATATCTATCGCCGCACAGAGTTTGACTCCCCGAAGCGTCTACTTGCGATAGTGACTTCAATCGTTGGTCTATACATAGGAGCTGCGATAGCGTCAAAGGTCTTGACGGCAGGACTTTACATAATACCGTTTGCGATATTGCCGATAATGGTGACGGTGTTTTTCGACTCCCGGACGGCTCAATTTTGCAACATAATAGAAGTGCTGCTGTGTGCTGCTCTTGCGGCATATCCACTTGAGTTTGTAGTGGTTCAGATGCTTGGTGGAATAGCGGCGATATTCTCGTTGCGCGAGCTATCCCGCCGTTCTCAGCTTCTACGGACGGCACTGTTTGTATTTCTTGCATATACATTCTCGTTTATAGCGTTTGAGCTGATGCAGTCAGGCGGCATGAATGCGGGGACGTGGCGCGTGGTACTATATTTCTTTGCAAATGCAGTGTTGATATCATTTGCGTATATTCTGATTTTCATATTCGAGAAACTCTTCGGTCTGACGTCGATGGTAACGCTTGTGGAGCTTTGTGATATAAACAATTCGCTACTGCGGAACCTTTCGGAGGAATGTCCCGGAACATTCCAACATTCGATGTCGGTCAGCACGCTTGCGAGCGGTGCGGCACTGAAAATAGGGGCGAATGTCCTTGTTGTTCGTGCCGGAGCATTATACCACGACATAGGGAAGACAGTAAATCCGGCGTTTTATACAGAAAACCAGCATGGTGTAAATCCTCATGACGCTCTGACACCGGTTCAGAGTGCCGGCATCATTATCCGCCATGTGACAGACGGGCTAAGGCTCGCATCTGAAAACAAGTTGCCTCAGGTGTTGAGCGACATGATAAGCCAGCATCATGGCTGCGGGCTTGTGAAGTACTTCTACAAGACATATGAAAAGCAGCATCCGGGTGAGGAGATAGACAAGTCGCTGTTTACATATCCGGGTCCGAACCCGACGACCCGTGAGGCTTCAATCCTGATGATGGCGGACTCAGTAGAGGCGGCGTCACGTTCTATGACGGAACATTCAAAGGAGGCAATCGAGTCTCTTGTAAACAGTATTATCGACGGTCAGATAGTGGCAGGGCTTCATAATGAGTCTCCTATCTCATTCCGTGATATTCACTTGATAAAGGAGTCGTTTATTTCACGTCTGCGCACGATGTATCATGTGAGGGTTGCGTATCCGAAGTAGATAATAGAGAATAGATAATAGAGAATAGAGAATGGAGGTAGGCGCTGGTGATGGAAATTTCAGCTGTTTATATGTTTATAATTTGCTGAAAATTCAGAAATAGTGCATAAACTGCTCTGAATATATAGTGAAAATATTGGGACTGATGTAAAAAAAGCGGTTCTCGCGAGGGCGGGAACCGCATGTTGTTTCAATGGAAAATTCGGTGGGAATTAAGAAAGGCGAGCGCGAATAGCTTCTGTTTCCTTTTCGTATCCGGGCTTAGCGAGGAGAGCAAACATGTTGCGTTTGTAGTCTTCCACGCCAGGCTGGTTGAACGGATTAACGCCGAGAATGTATCCGCTGATACCGCAAGCCTTTTCAAAGAAGTAAATAAGCTCACCGAGGCAGTCTTCACAAAGGGAATCAATAGTGATGCGGATGTTAGGAACGCCACCATCGACGTGTGCGATGCGTGTGCCAAGCTCCGCCATCTTGTTGACCTCATCAACACGACGAGATGCAATGTAATTGAGTCCGTCAAGGTTAGCTTCGTCAGAAGGGATAACAACGTTGTGTCGCTGGTTAACGACAGAGATAACGGTTTCAAAGATAGTGCGTTCACCGTCTTGAATCCATTGTCCCATAGAGTGAAGGTCTGTAGAGTTATCGACAGAAGCGGGGAAAATGCCTTTGTGGTCTTTGCCCTCAGATTCACCGTAAAGTTGTTTCCACCATTCAGCGAAGAAGTGAAGTTTAGGATTATAGTTAACTAAGATTTCAATTTTCTTACCTGCGCTATAAAGAGCGTTACGAGTTTTTGCGTAAAGCATAGCGATGTTATCGTCGTTGTCTTCAGCAGTAGCTTTTTGCATACGACGGGCACCGGCAACGAGTGCCTTGATGTCGAAACCGGCAACAGCGATAGGAAGGAGACCTACCGGAGTCAGTACAGAGAAACGCCCACCGACATTGTCAGCGATGACGTAAGTCTTGTAGCCTTCTTCAGTAGCGAGCTGACGGAGAGCGCCACGCTTAGCGTCTGTGATAGCGACGATGCGGCGTGAAGCCTCAGCTTTACCGAGCTGAGCCTCGAGCTGTTCCTTAAGCATGCGGAAAGCGATGGCAGGCTCAGTAGTAGTTCCTGACTTAGAGATAACGATTATGCCGAATTTTTTGTCTTTGAGATATGAAGTGAGCTCGAAGAGATAGTCTTCACCGATGTTTTGTCCTGCGAAAAGGAGGACCGGACCGTTAGCCTTTTTGTAAGGGGCGAAGCTGTCAGAAAGGGCTTCAATAACGGCTTTAGCACCGAGGTAACTACCACCGATACCGATTGCGACAACAGCTTCGCAGTCGTTACGGAGCGAGTTAGCAGTAGCGATGATGTCGTCGAGGAGCGAGTCTGAAGTTTCAGAAGGGAGGTTAACCCAACCGAGGAAGTCGTTACCGGCACCAGTGCCATCGTGAAGCATGCTGAGAGAATCAGCCGCCTTAGAGTCGAAGGCGTGTATAGCATCAGAATTAACGGTTCCGAGCACGTCTTTGACATCGAGATTGATATTTTTCATCATAGGAAATGTTTGAATATTTTGATTATGGTGCAAAATTACAAAAATTATGCGAGAAAAGTGGCAGATTGTGGTAAAAAAAACGTAACTTTGCGGATAGAACAAATAAAAGGTAAAAATATATGAAATCGACTTTACTTAGTTTAGCGTTGCTCATGGGCGCAACAATGGTTGTAGGTCAGAGCAAAATCAGTCCTGACGGAAGGATTTATCTACAGCGAGCATCGATAGAGCGTCAGCTTAATGAAAATTCAAAGCTGAGCACTGATGCGTCAGAGCCTGAGGTGATAAAGGTTTTGGTAACGTTGTCGGAAGGTGCGACAGCGGAAGACCTTGAAGGCTATTCAATAGACTGTACTGTAGGGGACAAATTTGTGGTGGTTGATATGCCACTAAACAAAATAGAAGAGCTGGCAGAGCTTCCGGCGGTGAATTATGTTTCCTTTGGTGAGATGAAAGAGCCTTATCTAAATCAGGCGAATGATGACACGGGAGTAGCCGTGCTGCATGCGGGAGGTGAAGGACTTCCGAAAGCGTTTAATGGCGAGGGAGTTATAGCCGGAGTGTTTGATACGGGCGTTGACCCAAATCACGTTGCATTCCGAGCAGAAGACGGGACGACGTATAGAGTGAAACGTTTCTTCAACCTTAACAACAATGTGACATATACAGAGGATAATATGTCATCAGCGACGACAGACAAGACGACAGAGAAACATGGGACGCATGTATACGGGATAATAGGCGGAAAGTGCGGTCAGCACGGTTCATACGGAGGATATAGTGTGATATTCGGTCAGACAAAGCCGGCGAAGGTTAATGGCGCGATACCATTTGAGGGCGTAGCGAATAAAGCGGAGCTTGCATTGTCTGGCGGCACTCTTACAAATTCAAATATCGTGTCAGCGTGCAAGAAGATAGCGGACTATGCAAAATCAGAGGGCAAGCGAGCAGTAATTAATCTGTCAATGGGAGCTGTGTATGGACCTCACGATGGAAGTACAGCATTGTGTCAGTCGCTTGACGAGATAGCTAAGGAAGTGCCAATTTTCATATCAGCGGGAAATGACGGAGACCTAAAGGTGTCAATATCAAAGGTTTTGAGCAGCAGTGACAATAAAATCGCGACGTTTGTCAATCCGAAAAAAGTGCAGGTTTCAGCAAATACGGCATTTTGGGCAAACGACAATAAGAGCCTGAGCTGTAAGCTGGGATTTTATGATGTAAGCGCAGGAAAGAGCATAGGCACTATAGATGTCGCGAAGTCTATGACTATATCCGGCACTTACTATCCACAGTATACTCACGATGACAATTTCAACAAGGCGTTTACCGAGTCAAGCTATATTATATTCGATAAAGGCATTGATGCGAACAATGGGTGCTCTTATGTGGCAGTGTATATGAATGTGACACGCAACAGCACAACAAATCCGAATTGCAATATCGTGCCCTACTTCCAGGTGTCCGGAACCAGTGGCACACGCTTGCTTGCAACGACAAGTGAAGAGTTTGGCAACATGGGTATTGCCGGCTTTGACGATGGTAATGGCGAGAATTCAATCAATGATGACGCATGTGCAAAGAACGTGATAGCAGTAGGAGCATATTGCACGCGTCCGAGTTGGATAACGCTTGGCGGTAAGTCATACTCTTATACTGATACACCGACAAATGGCGACATAGCGTATTTTTCATCATACGGAGTGAGCCTTGACGGACGCAATCTGCCGCACTTGGCAGGTCCGGGCTATGGTATAATATCAGCATACAGCCAGTATTATTATACAAATGCAAATCTTGGCAGCAATGACGTCTGTGGCTATGTAAATGCCAATGGCAGGGATAATTATTGGGCAAATGAGCAGGGAACGTCAATGTCCAGTCCATACGTGGCAGGAGTAGGATGTCTTTTGCTCCAGGCAAATCCGTCTCTGACAACAGAGGAGCTTCGGAATATCCTGATAGAGACAGCGACGAAGGATGACTTTGTGAATAATGGCAACAAGGTTCAGTGGGGCGCAGGCAAGGTGAATGCTCTTGCGGCAGTTAAAAAGGCACTTGATATGGGTGGCGTAGGGACAATTTATGCTGATGAAAATCTGCGTATGATAGTTTCCCCTGCGGGCAATAAGTGCTATGACGTATTCCTTGCCGGCGTAGATGGCTTTAAGGCAACGCTTTACAGTCTGTCTGGTGTGGCAGTTAAATCTGTTGCAATTGATGGCAATGAGGGTGTTGTAGATGCATCTGAGCTGAGTTCCGGCATCTATGTGATGGAGGTAAAGGCTGACAATGCACACTTTACGAAGAAGATTGTGGTGAAGTAAGCTACAAGATAAGATAGAATTGTGGAGGGTGGTCTGCGCATTGCGGACCACCCTTTTTTAGTGAATAGAGAATAGTGAATAGATAATAGAGAATAGGGGCGGACGTGATATCACGTCCCTACGATAAGGTGGTGGTGAGCAGGTGGTTGACAGTATGATGTTGTCAAAAAAAAGGCGCAGCGATAAAATCTCATATCGCTGCGCCGGCGTGTGTGAAGCACAAATTGTT
>CALYOL010000100.1 GCA_945231345.1 uncultured Porphyromonadaceae bacterium | reverse complement strand
CTGTCGATGGGCATGGTGGTGTGGATAAACAATAACCCTAAGGATATAACTAAGTCTCTGCGCGAGGTACGTCCAAACTGTATGTGTTCAGTGCCGCGCTTCTGGGAGAAGGCATACGCCACCATTACGGACAAGATGAGTGTGATGCCATGGTATAAGAAAGCATTCGTAAACTATGCTCTGCATATCGGGCGACGTCGCAATCTTGACTACGCTACACGCGGGCTGAAAGTGCCGACGCTGCTGGAGATGCAGTATAAATTTGTGGAAAGCCGCATTTTTATGCCGCTCCGCAAGGTGATGGGTATAGAGAAGGGGTATTTTTTCCCCACTGCAGGAGCTCCGCTGAGTGCAAACATTACGGAGTTTTTCCATGCAATGGGCATAAATCTGGTGATAGGCTACGGACTGTCTGAAACCACAGCCACAGTGTCGTTCTTCCCACCTCAAGGCTGGCAATTAGGGACAGTGGGCGAGCCGCTATCAATCTACGAGGTACGTATTGGCGAAAATAATGAGATACAGCTGAAAAGCCCGACAATAATGCGCGGCTATTTCAACAAGCCCAAGGAGACTGCCGAAGCATTTACTGCAGATGGATGGTTCCGGACCGGTGATGCCGGCAAACTTGACCCAGATACCGGTGCAATCACACTGACAGAGCGACTTAAAGACCTCTTCAAGACCTCAAACGGTAAGTATATCGCGCCACAGGCACTTGAAATGCGTCTTGGCGAGGATAAATACATTGAGCAAGTGGCAATCATAGCAGACAAGCGTAAGTATGTCACCGCACTTATCACCCCTGCATTTGAGGCGATTATGGAATATGCCCAGAAAAAGAAAATACAATATCACACGCTGGAGGACCTGGTGAAAAACAGCGAAATAATCAAGCTTATCCAGCAGCGAATTGACGAGCTTCAGAAGGGTCTTGCATCATTTGAGCAGATAAAGAAATTCACGTTACTCCCTCGCGAATTTTCAATGGAGCTGGGTGAGCTCACCAATACGCTGAAAATACGCCGCTTAATCATCGCCAAGCATTTTGCCGGAGAAATAGAGGCAATGTATGTGTGATTTTTCTATGATATTTAACATTGGTTGATGTCTGTAATGCATGTATGTGCCATTTTTCTTGCAAAAAACGAGAAAAATGACTAACTTTGAGGGCTAAAAAAACGTTTATACACTGTGAGACACCTGATTGTAATATTAGTGATGCTAATCACGACTACGTTTGCCGCCTATTCAGGCGACGCGAAGCCGTGGGAGGACACGTCTCGCCCCAACGACAAGGAACAGGTGCGCGACGGGATAGACAATGAGGAGGTAGAGATTACGGTGCGTGACGGGTGGGTATATGTCACTACTCAAAAGCCGGTGACAGTAAAGATATTCACCATACTTGGTCAGTTAATCACATCAGAGACAATAAAGCCGGGGACAAAACGCATACACATCTCTTCACGCGGCATCTATATATTACGCGCAGGTACGCTCACAAGACGTATAACCATTTAAAGTTTTTAATTACAAAATGTCAAGTAAACACTATAAAGGGCTTACCGACAGTGAAGTAGCAGCCAGTAGGGATAAATATGGCGTAAATATCCTCACTCCGGCAGAAAAAACACCACTCTGGAAACAATTTTTACAAAAATTTCGAGACCCGCTCATAATAATCCTGATGATAGCGGGTGTGCTGTCGATAGGTATTTCATGTTATGAATATTTCGGGATAGGGAAGCCGGTAAATGTGTTTTTTGAGCCGGTAGGCATTTTTATAGCCGTACTCCTCGCCACAGGGCTTGCGTTTTACTTTGAGATGCGAGCAGAAAAAGAATTTGAACTGCTAAACAAGGTAAACGACGATGAGCCGGTAAAGGTGATAAGAAACGGACGGCTGACTCAGGTGGCAAAAAAAGACATTGTGGTGGGAGATATAGTAATTCTCTCCACGGGTGAAGAAGTCCCGGCGGATGGAGAACTGCTTGAGGCGACGTCGCTAAGCATAGATGAGTCCACGCTGACCGGTGAGCCTGTGTGCCACAAGACTACAGAGCCAGAACACTTTGACGCAAATGCCACATATCCATCAAACTACGCAATGCGTGGAACAAAGGTGATGGAGGGGCATGGCGTGATGCGAATAACAGCTGTAGGAGACCATACAGAAAACGGCAAGGTTTTTACCGCTGCGCAAATAGACGACCACGTCAAAACACCGCTATCCGAGCAACTTGACCGCCTTGGAAAACTGATTTCACGCATCACCTACATAATAGCCGCAGTGATTGTGGCGTGCAGGATATTTATGTTCTTGACTACATTTCCTGATGCGGATTTTCTGCAATTTGTTGACTATCTGCTGAATACGTTTATGATAGCAGTGGCACTGATTGTTGTGGCTGTGCCTGAAGGACTTCCGATGGCAGTCACACTATCGCTTGCATACAGCATGAGGCGAATGCTAAAGACAAACAATCTGGTGCGCAAACTGCATGCTTGCGAAACAATGGGCGCAACAACCGTAATCTGCACCGACAAGACCGGGACACTGACCCAAAATCGTATGCAGGTGGCAGAGACATATTTCCTGATAGACGAAAATTCGCCGCTTGTATCACTTGGCATTGCGGCAAACTCTACAGCTCAACTGTCTGAAGATGAGGGCAAAACAGAGGTGATAGGCAATCCTACGGAGGGTGCGCTGCTGCTTTGGCTGCAAGGTCGTGGAATTGACTATCGCAAGATAAAAGACAGCTGTAATATACTGCAAGAGCTGCCATTTACAACGGAGCTGAAGTATATGGCAACGCTTGTTGCGAATGATGGCGGCAAGCGGCTGCTGCTCGTGAAAGGTGCGCCGGAAATAGTATATGAAATGTGCTCACAAGCAGCTGTGAGCAAGGAAGATATCGCATCACGCCTGCATGGCTATCAGTCACGCGGAATGCGAACACTTGCTTTTGCATATAAGGAAGTGGAAGACGGAGAAAAAGTGATAGCAAACGGGAAAATTGCGGTTTCAGACCTTGTGTTTATTGGTATTGTAGCGATTTCAGACCCTGTGCGCGAAGATGTGCCGGCAGCGGTGGCGGAATGTCAATCAGCCGGGATAGCCATCAAGATAGTTACAGGCGATACACCGCTGACAGCCCGTGAAATAGGTCGTCAGATAGGATTGTGGAGCGATGAGGATACGGACAGGAATATCATTACCGGTCCGGAGTTTGCTGCGCTTAGCGATGAAGAGCTTCTTGACCGTGTGATGGATATAAAAATCATAGCTCGCGCAAGGCCAATGGACAAGAAACGCCTTGTAGAGGCTCTGCGCAAGAAAGGTCAGGTGGTGGCAGTGACGGGCGACGGCACAAACGACGCGCCTGCGCTTAAGGCGGCACATGTTGGTCTTTCAATGGGAGATGGAACAAGTGTGGCAAAGGAGGCGTCAGACATCACGATTATAGACAATTCATTCTCTTCAATAGGCAGGGCTGTGATGTGGGGACGCTCGCTATACCGCAATATTCAGCGATTTATACTGTTTCAGCTCACGGTGAACGTTGTGGCGTGTCTCACGGTATTTGCAGGTGCTGTGCTTGGCACGGAATCGCCGCTGACAGTGACGCAAATGCTGTGGGTAAATCTTATTATGGATACTTTTGCCGCAATGGCACTTGCTTCTCTGCCACCGAGTGAAAAGGTGATGGCAGATAAGCCTCGAGACCGGAAAGCGTTTATCATAAACCGCGACATGTGGGGAAATATTCTCGGTGTAGGGTTTGTGATGTTTTTGGTGATGCTGACGATGCTCGTGCTAATGGAGCAATATGACGTGACGAGCATGATAAACCTGTTTGCCTTTGATGAACAGCCGATAAATATCGGCGGAAGGCTGACGGCATACGAGTTGTCGCTGTTCTTTACGTTTTTCGTGTTCCTTCAGTTCTGGAATATGTTTAATGCTCGTGCTTTCGGGGGCAAATCATCGGCACTGAACTTGAGTCATTGCAGCGAATTTGGCTTTATCGCTACGGCAATATTCGTGGGACAGCTATTGATTATCACCTTTGGTGGCGCATTCTTTAACGTCAAGCCGCTGACACTTGAAGATTGGACAGTGATTATTGCGGCGACATCGTTCACTTTGTGGATAGGTGAGGCAGTGAGACTCATAAAACGACAACATAATAAAAATACGATATAATGATTACACAAGAACAATTAAAACAGACCTTTGAACGCAAGCTCGCGTTGAGGAGGTATCTTTGACATCGACAACAAGCAAATACAATTAGAAGAAGAGGAACTCCGCACCCATGTGCCGGACTTCTGGGAACATCAGAAGGAGGCTCAGGCTCAGATGAAGAAAATCAAGGACATACAGTCTTGGATTGACGGATATAAGGAGGTTGAGTCTGCCGTAGATGAGCTACAAAACGGCTGGGACTTTCTGAAAGAAGGACTGGTAGACGAGACGGAGCTTGATGCGCTGTATGCTGACGCACTGTCTAAAATAGAAAATCTGGAGTTGAAAAATATGCTTCGCCGCGAGGAAGACAAGCTTGGCGTTGTGCTGAAGATAAATTCAGGTGCCGGAGGTACTGAGAGCCAAGACTGGGCGTCAATGCTCATGAGAATGTATCTGCGGTGGTGCGAGAAGCATGGATATAAGACTTCAATCGCCAATATACTTGAAGGTGACGAGGCGGGAATTAAGTCGTGCACGATAAACGTGGAAGGCGACTATGCCTACGGCTATCTGAAGAGCGAAAACGGAGTGCATCGCCTGGTGCGCGTATCTCCGTATAATGCTCAGGGAAAGCGTATGACGTCTTTTGCGTCGGTTTTCGTCACTCCGCTCGTAGACGATACTATCGAGGTAAAAGTGGAGAATGCACTTATTTCCTGGGATACGTTCCGAAGCGGCGGTGCCGGCGGTCAGAATGTGAACAAGGTAGAGTCAGGAGTACGTCTTCGCTATCAGTTTACCGACCCGTATACCGGTGAAAAGGAGGAAATCCTGATTGAAAACACGGAGACCCGCGACCAGCCGAAGAATAAGGAGAATGCACTCCGCCAGTTGCGCTCAATACTATATGACAAGGAACTTAAGCACCGAATGGAGGAGCAGGCAAAGGTGGAGGCAGGAAAGATGAAGATAGAATGGGGCTCTCAAATCCGCTCTTATGTGTTTGACGACCGCCGTGTGAAAGACCACCGCACGAATTATCAGACTGCAAACGTGAATGGCGTGATGGACGGCGATATTGATGAGTTTATCAAGGCGTTCCTAATGGAGTTTGCGGGTGTAGAAGACAAAGCGTAATTTAGGCTGAAGAAACAATGGAAAAAATCACTGTGATAAAGGTAGGGGGCAAGATAGTGGAGGAGACTGACTCTCTCCACCGCCTCCTTGACGATATTGCTGCAATGCCGGGGCTGAAAGTGCTGGTGCACGGAGGCGGACGGTCTGCTACTGCCCTTGCGCAACGCCTTGGGATAGAGACTGTGATGATAGAGGGCAGGCGCGTCACTACGGCAGAGATGCTCGACGTGGTGACAATGGTGTATGGCGGCAAAGTGAATAAAAATATTGTGGCTCAACTGCAGGCTCGCAAAATTAATGCGCTGGGTCTAACCGGTGCAGACATGAACGTAATACGTGGACATAAACGCCCGGTGAAGACAGTAGATTATGGCTGGGTGGGTGATGTAGACGCTGTGGATGGCGGTATGCTTGCATCTCTTATCAGCAAAGGCATAGTGCCGGTCATGGCTCCGCTCATTCATGATGGTAATGGCAATATGCTCAACACAAATGCTGACACTATCGCCGCTGAAACGGCAAAATCGCTGGTGCCTTATTTCGATGTGACACTTGTGTTCTGCTTTGAGAAGAATGGTGTTTTGAGGGATGCGGAAGATGATAATTCTGTTATTAGCCGCATTGATTCACAAAGTTATCCGTCACTTGTGGAGCAAGGTGTCGTTTCGGGTGGTATGCTGCCAAAGTTGCAGAATGCGTTTGATGCGCTCCATGCAGGCGTGAAGGAGGTAGTAATCACGAAAGCGGAAAATCTTGCTGACTGTGAAGCCGGGACGCATGTGGTGGAAAAATAGCAGTCTGTGTTTTTTAGTGAGTAGTGAGGAACAATTTTAGATATGGCGGAGCATAATGAACTTGGAAAGTGGGGAGAGGGTATTGCTGTAGAGACACTTACGGCTGCCGGCTATGCCATACGCGAGACGAACTGGAGGCTGTCGCACTATGAGATAGACATCATCGCCACGAAGGGCGACCGCATGATTTTCGTGGAGGTAAAGACTCGCTCGAGTGATTTTGTTGACCCTGTAGATGCTGTGGATAAGCGCAAAATGGCGTTTATGGTGCGTTCAGCGAATGCTTATATGCAGCATTACGACTTGCCATACGAGGTGCAATTTGATATCATAGCCATTACCGGTACGCAGGAGAACTATACTGTGGAGCATATTCCTGATGCTTTCTATCCTCCGCTGCGTAATTGCCGATAGAGTGCGAAAGTTGGTGAAAAATTGCGATTTTCGCAGGATAT
>CALYOL010000099.1 GCA_945231345.1 uncultured Porphyromonadaceae bacterium | reverse complement strand
TCGGGAGATTTCATTGTGCAGTGAATATGCGGGGAGGCTTGCCTGACGGAGTCTGCGCCACAGCCGTAAAACTTGTCGCAGCGAATATGAGTGAGGCAACCGAGCGAATCTGTGAAAATGGATACTGAGCCACCGCTATAGTCTGCGGTGACTATGTATTTGCCGGCAGTTGCTATATAACAGGGGTCAGCACCGACTTCGGATGTGGAAATAATATTGCTGAATTGCCCTGTATCAGGGCAAAAGTCCATGGCATATACACATGAGTTTCCGCCGCTTTCTCCGACGGCATAAATACGGTTGCCGGACTGTGAAAACGCAAGGTATGATGGATTTTCAGCTGCAATGGAGTCTATAACGGAAATTTCACCGCTGCCAGGGTCAAAGGCGAGAGAATATATTCCGTAGCTGCCAGTGTCGGTGTAAGTTCCGCACACTATTATTTGCGGGTTATTACCGCAGGCAGTGAGAAGCAGTGTGATGCAAGCTATAATTATAGAGTTTATTTTCATGATATTGTATTTTTAGGTGGTTTAATTTCAGAAAAATTGATTTTTATCGGACATGCGTCAATAAGAGGTTGCAAGTCTATTGAAATGGGCTTCCAAATTTTACATTCCTCAATTAGGTCGCTTATAGTAGTGCTCTGATTTACCGAAAGCGGTTTGCGTATGTCGCGAGAAACAGATAGGAAGTAGTCATTATACTTAAAATCACCTCCGGCGAAAGATTTTTCATTGAAAATGATGCGAGCGTTTGGAATATTATAAGCATCAGCTACGATTAGTCCGTGAAGTGAGCTGGAAACGATAAACTCACAAGAGCAGATGTCGTAAATTACGGAGTGCCAGTCACCATAGTTTGTCATGTCAATAATTTTGACACTTTCATCCTCCGCAAATTTGCTGAGCACAGGCTGGTGAATGTCGCTCATTATGGGAATGATGCCGAGGCGGTATTTCTTTTCAGTGTCACACTTAACTATTCTTGGAAGCAGCAGAGCCGGGTCTCCATATATTTCAGGGCAGTTTACCCCATTGTCCAGCAGGAATTGTCGGCTTAATGGTCCGCGTACAGCGCAGACGCGAGTGGGCTTAATGTGGAGAGAACTGTCTCCATGCAAAACTCCGCTACCCCACACGGTAGTGTTCTGATGACAGAAACTGTCTATAAGTGAGCCTATGCAGGTGAAGTTTTCGGCATTTCGTATAGCCCATGGAAAAAGGGAGCTATAGCCAAATATTTTTTTGCCGGAGAGGAGCGAGAAAAAATGATAGTTTATGTCATCTCCCCAGTTGTTTTGAAAAACGTGAGAGCCGCAATGACGAATCCACACAGACAATACAATCCGCTCGTCTTTCGGAGTAAGCAGATATTGTGCAGTGTTGAAAATCCGGCATAGAGTAGGGCGGATGTACACCTTAAAAGCGGTTGCGATTTTTCTAATTAAACATGAACGCATCTGTCTTTTTCAGCTTTTATCATTCCTTTCTTTTTCATTTCAATAAAAAAACGCCCTTCAGCTACGAGTCTGTGGTAGTTTTCCTCATCTCTGTATTTAATAATTTTAGCAGGGACACCACCCACCACGGCCAATGGAGGAACGTCTTTTGTGACACATGAGCATGCTGCAACTACCGCTCCCTCGCCAATAGTGACGCCCGGCATAATTGTCACATCAGCTCCTATCCATACGTTTTCGCAGATGATTACGTCTGATACAATGTAAATATCGTCGTAAGGCAACATATCCCCCTCGTAATTATGATTTGAGGTGTGTACTCTCACGCGGGGACCGATTATGGTGTTTTTCCCCACAATGAGTTTTCCTCTAAGCGATAGCCAAGAACCAGATGCGATATAGTTATTGCCTTTTAGGCATAGGTTATCCCAATTGCTGCATATCGCAGGAAACTCCACGCCAAGAGCAGACATCCGGTGTACTAATTGCTTGTGGTAAAACCAGTTTCTTATTGCATGAAATATATTAAACATTTTTTCGAAATTTGCTCATAATGTATTGTACTACTTTATTTCTCTCTGTGCTGTCAAGTCCCAAGTAATATACTGTAAGAGCACAGCTTGCAGTAGTGGCTATGATTGTGAGGATGAGCCTGAACAAGCCGGGAGTGACGTAAATGTATATTGCGATAGGTATTATTACAGCTATTATTGTAACTACTGACAGCCTTAGTAGTACAGTCTTGAAAAACATAGATATAGGGAAACCTATCCTATTGTGGAGAAACGCAAGTCTTGCTCCTGTCATCATGAGAAGAACTGCCAATCCGATAGCGTATGTCCATTCCATTCGGAAACCGAGGTGGTACAGTATCAAAGTACCTATAAAAAGGAACGAAGACACAATACTCGCCGCGATAGAGTAGCTGCGTATTTTGCCCACAGCAAAGCAACCGGTGAGTAGAGTATTTCCTGTCATGTATGCCATTGAAAGAAGCAGGGACAGGCGTATAAATAGTATTGCTTTCTCCGGATATGTTCCAAGCCATATGTCAAGCAGAGTTTCAGCCTCGAAAAATATGGGGAGAGCGAAAAATAGGAGAAGAAAATATGAAAACTTTGCTCCGCGGCATATAAGTGTAAACATTTGCTCCTTTTCTCCAGCTGCATATAGTTTTGTAATTTGCGGAGACATGGCAGAGGTGAAGTTTCCCACAAACTGGTTTATCATGCCTTCCACTTGCGTGGCAATGCTGCGTGCTGCGTTATACATGACGCCGAAAAAAATGTTTATCAGCATTTCCACACCCTGTTTGTTGAATGTATATACGATGCTGTTTAGTCCTGTCCAGCCAGCGAAGCCAAACATTTCACCCATAGTGCCCTTGTCTATCGCTGCGTGGTATTTACACTCTGGATATTTTTTACGACAAAATACAATATATGTGAGTCGCATCGTAATTGAAACTCCAAGCATGAGAAGGGAGTACAATATTAGCTTGTCATATTCGCCTAATTGCAGGAGAAAGACGATGGCGAGTTTTAGCACGGCTTCAATAATGTTCAGGTATGCAAATGCACTCATGTGTTCGTGTGCAACGATTGTAGCCGTATATGGGGTGCACTGGATGGCAATCACCATTGAGACCACGGACGTTACCATAACCCAATTTGCGGCGGTGAGTCTTTCAGTCGGGATATTCATTGTAGTGTTGAGAAACCACAGTCCAAGTGTCAGACCCAGCAAGATTATTATTGCACTGAGGATATAGAGCGTATTGACAGATGTGCAGAATATTGTGTTAAGACGAGAATTATCACCTTTACCTAATTCAAAAGTGATAAAGCGGCTAATGGCGCCGGTGAAAGAATTAGTGACCATGGAAAACATTCCCACAGCTCCTGCTACTGCGCCAATTATGCCATAGTCAGACACTCCAAGCGTCTGTAGTATCACTCTTGATGTGTAGAGCGAAATAAGCAGCATTATGATACTTCTCAGGTATAATACCGCCGTATTTTTCGCAATGCGGCGGTTGTCTGCAATCATATTTCCATTATTTTCGCTCATCTGAGAATGAAATGATAAATGCGTGAAAAATAGTTTCTGATTTCATTTAGCCTGTAGGCGCGGAGAAATGCTCCGGTGTCGCATTTTGCTATAGCCTGAAAATATCTGCGCTCTTGCGAGTCGGTATATTTATATCCATAGGATGACAGGCTATCGGCGGCTTGCTTGACATCTTCGCTACAAAGTACCTCTGAGATATATTTCCTCTTTTCATCGTAGTTCATTGGGCAATCTTTGTGGAAAAGATTATATGTCAGGGCAGATATCACGTCGTTTAGAAATTTTCGGCAAATGTATGTTTCCATTCTGCGGTCTGTGATATTCCATTCATTCATGAGGTCTCTAAATTCTTTGTAAATAGAGCGATAAATGGCGAGGCGGTCTGCAATAAATCGAGAGCGGTTATTGCCTGTGTTGTACACATAGTAGTCGTAGAGAATGTTGCTGCAAAGACTGATTGACTGTGCGTGTCGGTAAGCGCGGAGATTGAAAGGCATGTCTTGTTGAATAGCCTGGTTGCCAAAACGCAAGCCATGGTCGTTTAGGAAAGAGAGCCTATACACCTTGTTCCATGCAAATCCGTTGTTGAAACGTGTACCGCTGAGATGCTCAACAAAATTTTCACGAATATCGTCGCCGGTAAGTGTCATGTCGCTGAAAGAAAATGGAGTGGATACATTCAGGGCTGGATTTATTTCATTATATCCAAACATGAGTATATCAACAGGCTTTTCTTCGAGTAGCCGGCTGATGGAGTTGAGTGCATCATCGTGTAGTATGTCATCTACATCATAGAAGGTGATATAGTCACCTGTAGCGGCGTCAATACCTGCATTTCTTGCAGAGCCGAGTCCTCCGTTGGGTTTGTGTATGACATTGATTCTGCTGTCGGATGCCGCAAAGCGGTCGCAAATTGCAGGAGTGATGGCATCAGTGCTGCCGTCATCCACAATGATTATTTCGTGAAAGCCTTGTCGCAGAACATCGGTTAGTGATTTTTCAATGAACCGGGCAACATTGTACACGCATATAATCAATGAAAACCTCATGACCGAATAAATTTACTTCTTGAATGTTGAAATAATCCGTATAGCAAGCTCAAGCTTTCCATGTCTGAGCAGCCAAAGAAACGCCTTAAATTTTAATGGAAGTTTCGGAGAGGTGTGAAGTTGTAAAGCAGATGCAATCCAATCATCTGCAAGGTATAACTCCATGATGCGTTTTGCGTTAGGGTGTTGCTGTATAGTAATATAAAATGCGGAGGCGAGTTCTGACGTGATTTTATGCTCAAAAGCGGGATAGTCTATGTTTAGTCCGTTTGCGATGCGGTAATCCCATATCCGCTTTAGTGACTTTATTTTATTTTCAGTGTTGCCGCAATTAGCAATGGCGGTGGAAGAATCTTTGCGAAAAACATAGACATAAGGTGATTCATGTGCAATAACGACGGATTCGATGTGTTGGGCAACAGAAAAATTAAAGTTCCAGTCCTCGCCATGTTTTCGTCCTGTTTCCAAGCGTATATTGTTATCACGGATGATATTAGCCCGGTATATTTTTGTACACATAGAACCAAGTCCTTCTGAATAAGTATAAAACAAGCGCAAGAAATCCATTCCAGAAATAAGGTTCTGTTTTATGTTTACAGGTAGAATGGTCTCTTTGCTTTGCTCAATGTTGATATGAGTGTATCCACACCACGCCACATCTGCATTGTTTTTTATCGCAGCATTGTACAATATGCTGAGAAAATCTTCACGCACATAGTCGTCGCTGTCCACAAATGCGAGCCATTCGCCCTGTGCATGCTCAATGCCCATATTTCGGGCGTAGCTTACACCTTGGTTATCCTTGTATCCCAGGAGGGTCATGGTGACTGTGGAGTCTGCATAGTGAAACGTCTTGGTATTGCCACATAGCAGCCCGTACCCTTCCTCTACAGTCAGAACAGAGCTGTCTGTACTTCCGTCATCCACGATTATCACTTCGAAATCGTCAAATACTTGCGACAAAAGACTATCGACGCACCTGATGATGGTAGATGCGCTGTTATGCATAGGTATTATGACGGAAACTTTCATATCATAATATTTTGAAATACAAACTTACGCATTTTTTCCCATATAATCACCATGATTTGCGAAAAATCGCTATCTTTGCACTAAAAATAGCCCGAGATATGTTTATAGCATCACAAAAACGCAAAGAAAACATTGCAGAGTATGTATTGTACATGTGGCAGGTAGAAGATACTATCCGTGCATGCGCTCTTGACATTGACAAGATTAAGGAAGTGGTGATAGACCGCTTTACGCTTACAGATGAACAGCGACACCAAATGGCGGAATGGTATGAATCTCTCATCGATATGATGAAGCGCGAGGGCAAGGAGTCAGCCGGACACTTACAGATAGTGAAAAACACTATTGCCTCTATCGCAGACCTTCACCATACCCTGCTCAATGACCCGAAATTCCCGGAATATGGAGCGGAATTTTACAAGACACTCCCATTCATAGTGGAGCTCCGCGCAAAGGCGGGAGATAATGCTGTAGGGGAGATTGAAACTTGTTTCACAGCACTGTATGGCGTGCTTATGCTGCGTATTCAGGGTAAGGAAGTCTCTCCGCAGACGTCTGCAGCCATTTCTCATATCTCTCACTTTCTTGCAGTCCTTGCTCACTACTACAAGCTAAATGATGAAGACAAGCTGTTTAAGGAAGAAGAGTAACTATAATTGTTTTACCTTTGCATATTTAATACAATAATTAAAATCGACAATGAACAGCAAGATTATATTTTTTACACTCGCCACTATGCTTGCCGGATGTGCTACCGCGCAAGAAATAGAAGTGGAAACATCTGATGGCAAAAAAATTGAAGCACAGGTGATTAATCCGGAAATACCGATGCAAATCACTTTTGCAGGTCAGGCAATAAATTTTGACCGTACAGACATGTATGAGCGACTTGACAGGGAGCTGACAGCAATGACATATGGACATGGAAATACGCTACTGCTCCTCAAGCGCGCAAATAAATATTTCCCAATTCTTGCGCCGATACTGAAAAAGCATGGTGTGCCCCAGGATTTGCTTTACCTTGCTTGCGTGGAGAGTACACTGGACCAGCTTGCGTATTCTCCGGCAAAGGCTGCGGGATTTTGGCAGTTCATAACTTCAACGGCAAAAGAATATGTGCGTGAAGTGAATGATGATGTTGCCGAGCGATATAATATTGAAAAA
>CALYOL010000098.1 GCA_945231345.1 uncultured Porphyromonadaceae bacterium | reverse complement strand
TCATCACAGATGACCCAGAACTTGTTGAAGCAGCAATGAATCAATTCGATGAAGTATGGATTGGAATTAAATGTAAAGGGTGCAAAAGACGAGAATTTTGCAACGATCCAATAGCATTAAAGTAACATTATATAAAAAATATATTTCAACGGAGGTGTGCTCGTAGTTGGCACACCTCCGTTTTAATTTTGAACCTGAAAATAATAAATTTGAAATATGAGTCAAAAAGATATGCCCAACGATACGGTGTAGAGTCCAACATCAAATGCAAAATTAGCAAAAGTGTTTGAAAAACAATCTTTTGGCGAACCAAAGTTTAGTTTTCAGGGATTTTTTCAGGGTTCTCAAAGGAAATAAATTAAATCAAGAGCAAAATCAACACAGACCCTGTGCAAAAATCAAGCTCACCATTCTTAAAATCCTTAATCATTTCGTGCCCTTAACCACACACCATACTCCTGCAAAAATAAGGAGAGTCGCAGATATTTTCACCATGCCAAACGCCGCAAGCCCAAGAACCGCTGCAAGCAGTGCCGACGTCACAGGCTGAAAATATGTATACATCGCCACAGCAGTCGGCTTTAGCACCTTCTGCGAAACCGGAATTAACAGATACGCAATAAAAGTAGCAAAAACAATTATATAGCCAAGCGACAGCCATTCCGACCACCCAAACACCGTGAAATCCGTCTTTAATATCTCCGGCAACATCAATAACCCAAATGTGCAAGACGAACACACAAACATACTCCTCATAAGAGTGAATGCCGAATATTTAGTGATGATATCCTTAAACAAAACATAATACAGCGCAGCACAAAGCTGAGCCACCATACACATGCTGTCACCAAGCATCGGATTCTCCGCATCAGCAGCCCCACTCACCTGCCCAACTACCATTATCAGCGCCCCAACGAGCCCAAAAACGACTCCAACCGCCTTTAAAACCGTTATTGGCAACTTCAAAAATATAGCCGCACATATCATGGTGAACACCGGAGTCAAAGTAGACATTACAGCAGAATCAATAGGCGACGTATATCCTATCCCTACAATGTAAAGTGCCTGATTTACAGTGATTATCAGGAACGACGCAACAAAGATTTTCAGATAGTCACACCGCTGAATCCTGTCGCTTTTCACCACAGAACCCGGCAAGAACAGACCCGCAACAACAAACAGCAGCGTACCACCTATAATCCTCACCGCAGACAGCGCAATCGGGCTTATTAAGCCACTTTGAAGCACACTTTTTGATATCGGCGACATAGCTCCCCAAACCATATTTGCCATGAGCATGGCTGCATGTCCTCTAAATTCATCCCTTGTCATAGCACGCCCTTAACTCTCTGTGGCTGAGACTGTTTATAAGCATCAATATATGCTTCAAAGTCTTCAATACTGCCATTATACACATTCAGGTCAAGCTGCCGCTTACATCCCGGAATCATGCCTTCATGACTA
The DNA here is from genome assembly GCA_945231345.1 of uncultured Porphyromonadaceae bacterium. Taxonomy (GTDB): domain Bacteria; phylum Bacteroidota; class Bacteroidia; order Bacteroidales; family Muribaculaceae; genus CAJUPY01. Next base: position 5,328 of record CALYOL010000098.1, on the reverse strand, counting down.
TATTGCCAGAATGTCCACTCCTCCCCAATCGGCGGATTTGTAAACGAGCATATCCACAGCGGATAACCGCCATAAAGCGCACCAACATACTTGTAATAGCCCTTTTTATTAGAGTAAAACATCACGTCGATGCTGTATCGCTGAAGCATATTCACCATTTTCTCCAGACGGCTGCGCACGATTTCCGGCTTCACCTCCACAGCATTCCCGTGGTCCTCTATATCTATAACTACCGGAAAATCAAGGTCTTTAAACTCTATAGCCTCACGCAAATTTATCGCCTGAGCCTCCCCGGAGCGGTCAAAACGGAAAAAGTGATATGCCCCCACTTTCAGCCCAGCCTTTTTCGCTTCAGCATAGTTATAGTCAAACATTTTGTCTTTCCACGTTGCGCCCTCCGTTGCCTTTACAAACACGAAATCAATAGAGTTTTTCGCTGCCTCAAAGTCTACAGTATCGTTATGTGCCGAAATATCAATGCCATACACAGTGTAAACTCCGCGAGGAAGCTCCACAGACGCCACGGTGCGCCGAGCATAACGTGAATACAGCCCAACACACGCTCCTGCTATTATAAGCAGCATCGCAGCCACGACTGCCCATTTCTTCCATGTCATGATTTTTTGAGCCATACCGAAGTAATTTTAGAGATTACATACATCACGGCAAATACAGCCACTATCAGTGCCGAGCAGGGCACGTCAATAGCCAGCGACAGCATCAAGCCGGCAACAGAGCCTATTAGCGAAATTGACACCGATGCAAACATGATGCTTTTCAGGCGGCTGAAAAAGTTCTCTGCTATCATCTGTGGAAGCGACAGCATAGACATCAGCAGCATTATGCCTACAAGTTTGATAGTCAAGACAATACATAGTGCTATCATCACTGTCATCACTGTGGATATAAACTTCACCGGCAGTCCGGAAATTGTGGCAAAATCACGGTCAAACGCCACTGCCACAATTTTGCGGAAATATATCGCAAAAAATGCAATCAGCGCCAATGTATACACCGCAAACAAGGCTATATCACTATTGCTTATAGTCAGTATATTCCCAAAAAGAAAACTTGTCAGTTCCGGCACATAGCCCGGCGTCATAAACACAAATATCACGCCTATTGCCATGCCCAATGCCCACACTACGGCTATCGCAGAGTCTTCACGCACGCGCCACCGCGTAGACATCGTTTCCACAAGTAATGATGAGCCCACAGCAAACAGTGCCGCCATTGCCACAGGGCTTATTCCAAGGAAATATCCCAAGCCAAGTCCGCCAAAGCAAGCATGCGTCACGCCTCCTGAGATGGAAACAAGTCGGCGTGTCACTATGTAAGTGCCTATTATAGCGGAGGCTATGCTGATAATGGCAATGCCTATGAGCGCATTTATGAAAAATTGATATGAGAATATATCCATTAGCTAATCTATTTTACCTTGTGCCATGAGGCGGCTGTTCATAGAGTTAATAACGTTTTTCGTGTACTTTTATTATGCGTTAAGAGCTTGTTTTTGCGGCGCGAGCCTCTGCCACAATCATCAAAAGTTCCTCCCTTACTGCGTCAGGAAGGCATATTTCTCGCAGCTGAAGCGAGCGAGCCCAACCGGCGATATCCTGTGGGAGCATAGTGAGGAGAATGTCCCGAAATTGCTCAATTTCTTCCTCATCGTAGCTATCCGGCAGCCGCCCCTTGTATTTATCGAGCTCTTCATCGTCGTAATAGACTATTTCTTCGCTCACAGCCGCCAGGAGCGAGTCTTTTTCGCACGTCAGATGCAACCCGCAACATTCTTGCTGTGGGGGAGTTATCGGCAGTTCGCCGCCAGCTTTTCTCTCCTCTCTCTTGTGCATCAAGTATAGTGGAAGTCCCACTGCTACAAGTGCCGCCGCTATTATTAACACTACTGTCATTTGTCTTTGTCTTTTAAATAAGCCATTTATATGGGATTGACTCTAAAGCAGTTATACGTTTATTTTGAAGGCATCTGCATTACTGCCATTACTCTACCTCCTTAATTGTCACACCCATTTTGGCAAGGTCATCCCAAAAAGTGGGATAGGACTTGCTCACTACGCCTATATCGTTTATTTTCAGTGTCTTAAATTTAAATACTGCAGGAGCGAAAGCCATAGCCATTCGATGGTCCTTATAGGTGTCAATGGGCTCGAATGTAGGTTCTGCCGTATCGCCATCCCATATCAGTGTGTCACCACCGGAAATTGTCACGATATATCCCAGCTTTTTCAGTTCATTACGTAGAGCGGAAAGTCGGTCGGTCTCTTTGTTAGGCAATGTGCTGAGCCCGGTAATTGTATACGGCACCCCCATCAGACACAGCATCACGGCAAAAGTCTGCGCTGTGTCCGGCATACTGCCAAGGTCAATCTCCGCACGCCTTTCGTCACGTTGAACCGGCGATACAGTTGCGCCGGAAAATTCGTTGTCGCATATAAATTTTGTTTCTACGCCAAACCGAGAAAACAATTTTGCAGTCTGGGAGTCTCCTTGCAAACTCTGTTTTTCAAGTGCATTCAGGCGGATTTCCGCTCCTGTCATCGCCACCGTCTCATACCAGTATGTTGCGGCACTCCAGTCCGGCTCAATCTTGAAGTCGTGAATCGAGTACTCCCCGCAGCCTATATTGATTTCAGCCTCTTTCACCTCTACAGCAATGCCAAATCTGCGCATAAGGCTTGCAGTCATTTCTATGTATGGGCGTGAAATCTGGCTGCCGCAGAGTTTTATGGTCAGCGGTCGGCTCATCGTAGGGCCTATCATCATGAGTGCGGATATAAACTGTGAGCTAATTCCGGCATTGATTTCCACATTGCCTCCTACGAGCTTTTTGCCTGTAATACGCAGTGGAGGAAAGCCTTCTTCGCCGGCGTATTCAATGTCTGCGCCCAATGTGCGTAAAGCATTGACCAGTGGAGATATTGGACGCTTGCGCATGCGTTCTGAACCGTCGAGTGTCACAGTATGTCCCTGACGTGTAGCAAAATAAGCCGTCAAAAAGCGCATCGCAGTACCTGCAGCACCGATATTGACGTAATCATCCTCGCTGTTCAGGGCTGCGAGCATACTGTCTGCGTCGTCGCATTTTGCATATTCAATATCTGCAGGGCACGGCGACAGTGCATTCATCAGCAACGCACGGTTGCTGATGCTTTTTGAAAGAGGAAGTGATATTTCCACTTTTTGCGGCACGACGCCGGCGGTCAAAAGATAAGTGCTCATAGGCTGTCAACTGCGTTTTTAAGTTTTTCGAGCGATTTCAGGATATTTGCGCGGTTGGTTCCTACGTTTAGTCTCATATATCCCACGCCTTCCTTGCCAAACATTTCACCATCGTTAAGCGCAAGCCCGGCCTTATCTACGAATAGGCTTACGAGTTCTTTTTGGCTCAACCCGAGCTGTCGGCAGTCAAGCCAAACGAGAAATGAAGCCTGTGGGCGAATCATCTTGATAGACGGAACGTTTTCCGCAAGGTATTTTTCAGTGGCATCTATGTTGCCGTTTATGTAGTCTATCATTTGTTCAAGCCAAGGTTCTCCATTGCTATATGCCGCCTCTGCAGCAATAGTGGAGATGAACGTAGGGTCGCTAAATTCGTTCACGTCAAGCCACTCGTAAAAGCCTTTACGCAATTCCGGATTTTGAATTACAGCCCATGAACTCACCAGCCCGGCGATGTTAAATGTCTTTGATGGTGCTCCAAATACTATTCCTACCTCTCTCGCATCATCACCGGCGGTGAGGAAAGAGACGTGTGGCTCGCCGTCAAGCATTATGTCTGCATGGATTTCGTCTGAAATGACAATCATGGAGTTTTGACGTGCTATTCTCGCAACTTCCGCTAATTGCGCAGCGGTCCATTTAATTCCACCGGGATTGTGAGGGTTGCAGAGTATCATTAGTTTAGGACGCTCGGCTTTTACTGTTGCCTCGAGTGCAGTGAAGTCCATCTGATATCCGCCTGTAGTGCGTACCAGCGGATTGTTTACTACGATTCTGCCGTTGCCTTCCGTCACCATTCGGAAAGGATGGTATACAGGCGGCTGAATAAGTACTTTGTCGCCTTTTTGAGTGAAATAATTGATAGCGAATGAGATACCTTTCACCACGCCCGGGATATAATTTAGTTCCTCTCTTTTCACATCAAGGCGGAAATGCTTATTCAGCCATCGCATGACGGTAAGCCAATAAGAATTAGGCGTCTGTGCATAGCCATATACAGGATGGCTAAGGCGCTTTTGCAGCGCAGCAGTAATTTCAGGACATACAGCGAAGTCCATGTCTGCTACCCATAGAGGAAAAAGTTCCGCATTTCCATACCGTTCAGCCAGCGCGTCGTATTTGAGTGCACCGGTGCCGCGGCGGTCTATTTCTTCGTCAAAATCATACTTCATAAAACATCATTTGAAGTCCATAATATTCTACAAAATTACGAACTTTTTCCCACACAATAAAGCATTTTTTGAACAAATTGTATTGCAATATGAAAAATTATGACTAACTTTGCGGTCGAATTCCCGAAATGGGGTATGGAGATGCTCGAATGGTGGAATGGTAGACACGAGGGACTTAAAATCCCTTGGCCATTGCGGCTGTGCGGGTTCGAGTCCCGCTTCGAGCACGAAAAGGCTGCCTAAGTAATTAGGCGGCTTTTTTGTTATATGGCGTGTATATCATTCTCTATTTCAGACTTTTTGAATGTACGCAAATATTCGTCTGACTTTTATATGGCAGGAGCAGAATAGTAAAGTTGGCAAGTGAATTTTAATGCTTAACACTAATTAACGTGGGTGGGCAGGAATTTTGCCCATTGGCTGAATTAACTTTGCAGTTGAAATGCGAGGGGATGAGAAATAAGGCGGAAAAAGTAAGGGGTGACCGGCGGAATTTTTTGTAACTTAGCATTCCAAAACAAAATCTTTATCTACAACTAATTAAAAACAATAAAAAAATGACAACAACTATGAAACCTAATTTAGTATCTCAATCAATTACTGATATGAAACGAAACTCACAAGTAGAAAATTTATCTGCGCTTCCGGCATCTCGCTATCCTGAGACGCGCAAGAGACTGGGTGATATTTTGCAAATGCACAATGTGGCATACACATTCCTTGAGGGGACAAAGGACGATGTGAATGAAGTGAAAGTGATAAAGCCTGTATTCTCGAAGAAAATGAGGGAATTAATGACTAAGTTTAAAAATGGTTGCAAATGCGACTAAATTTGAAGTTGAAACAATTTGGCTAAAATATAGCATATTTTTGTGATTTAATAGGGAATATTTGGAAAATAAGAGTATTTGAGTTA
>CALYOL010000097.1 GCA_945231345.1 uncultured Porphyromonadaceae bacterium | reverse complement strand
GTAGTCGCTGCCTTGACAGTAACAGCTACAGGGTCAATAGCCTTGTATCCGTCGCATGTGATTTCAAGAGTATAGTCTCCGGCCTCAATGTTCTTGAACACGAATGCGCCATTGTAATAGTTGTCTGTCACATATTCCGCAACTTGTGCCCCATCTTTCTTCAAGATTACCTTTGCGCCATTCAGCGGGAGGTATTTGTCGTCTGACGTTGCATTTGCTGTATACGCCGCATCTGAGAATTTCTCGTGCAGGTCGCGTACAATACCGTAAATATCGCCGGTTGCCTCTTTGGTCAAGCCAAAGTAGTCTGCAATACCGCGCGCGTATGCATACCCTTCCAGATAGTCTGTATCAAAGTTCATGGCGCGGTGACGTGCCGGCTGATATGTATGGAAATATCCCTCTACAAGGAAGCCAGGTACATTGTGGTGCAGCACGCCAAGATAAGAGCGAGCACCCGTTGTGCTATTCAGGCTTGAACCGCCATAGAAACTGATATCACCACGCAAGTTTGGATTTGTCAACGAATAATATGTCCATACCATATGCTCGTTTCCGTAGGCATACTTCCAGCACGCATTTGCCATCGCCTTCGATGCCACCTGTGTGTCTGTGCCGAAATCTGTTACGTTTGATGGAACTTTGCAATCATCCCAGCCTCTGTATAGGAATAGTGGATAATTTGTATTTGTACCCTCTGTCGCAGCGTTTGAGTGAATGGAAATAAACATATCGAAGTTATTAAAATTAACTTCTGCAGCAATTTCGCTTAGGCTGCGGTTGTAGTAATACAAGTCTGCCGGTGTTGCATCTCCGAGCTGGCTTTCAGTTCCGTTATCATCATGGTAAGGACCGCACTTGACATGGCTCATTACGATATTATTCTCAAGGTCGCGCGCTGCGCCTATTTGCCACCGTTCGCCTGTCTGATTTTTCGTCTCGTCATACTTAAGACCGTATTCGCGCAGTTTTTCAAGCACACCGAACCCTTTGCGCAGGTTTGTGTTGGACTCAAAAAAGCTGAGTGTATCCGTGTTTGTACGGGAGTATGCTCCGTGGCCCACCAGCGTACATGGACGGTCGTTGGCTGTCCAGCTTCCATGACCCGGATTGATATATACTCGCATTTCGTCTGCATTTACTGCTGATGCTGCTACGCCCATCGTAAGCGCCATTGCAGCTAATATTGTTTTCTTCATGGCTCTTACTTATTTTAGGTTAATAATGAATAGTTCGCCATTCCCGTCAATAAAAGCGATATGCTTCCCGTCGGATGTGGTGCTCGGATACATAGCTATCATCGTTGGCTCTGTCACTGTCTGCTTCTTGCCGTTCAGGTCTGATACCACGATTGATGATGATGTGACATACTCGCCGTTGTCCGCATCTTTCATGCCTACTACCATATTATTGCCAAGCCACTTCGCTGCTCGCAGTTCGCCCAGTCTTACTGGATTGCTGCCGTCGATATTGCATACATAGCAGCCCTTATATGCCACCCAGTACACGATTTTTGTCTTGTCTGGAGACAATGACGGCCACAGATAGCTTGAATGTCCCTGTGGGTCAAGTGTCTTGGTCACTCCGTTTACAGTCACGTTGAGATGACCATAGTCTATTGACACTACTACGTCTTTCTCTACAGCTCCTCCCACAAGGTTCTTGGATTTTAGCTTGCCGTTATTCACAGCATTTGCTGTCTTGCCGCAGAAACTGTAACCTGAAAGGTTGCGGCTCGGCGCTACAAGCTCTACCTCGCTGCCTGTCGCGATATTCACATTGTGAAGTGAAGTATAACGCAGATTGTTCTTTGTGCTGACACGGCGGAACATTATGTTCTCGCTGTCATCACTGATTACCATGCCAAATGCACTCGCATTCTTGGCTACTACTGTTTGTTTGCCGGTTGCAACGTCTATCGTAGCTATGCCGCTCCCTGATGGGTCTGATGCCACAAAAAACGTTCCGTCAGGACTGATGGTCGCACTTGATACTCTTACATTCTCTGGCAAACGGACCTTTGTAAATGAGTCCACATTTACCAGCTGGGCAAAAGCTACCAAACCGCCACACATCAATACTGCTGAAAGTAAAAACTTTTTCATTGATTGTAGTTTTTTAGGTTAATTTTTAAGGGTTTGAATTTTATATTATAAAATTTATGGCAAATATACAAACATTTTTCGTATATCCGTATTTATATTTGCTAAAATGTCATAAATTTCCTCCACAAAATTATTTACATATACAGAAAAAGTCGTAACTTTGTGAAAAATAAGTATTAGAGCATGAGATTAGTAATACAAAGAGTCAAATCCGCTTCCGTCACTATCGATGGCAATCTCGTTTCAGCCATCGGTCCCGGGCTTTTGGTCCTCGTCGGTGTCGCCGTCGGTGACACTAAAGACGACATGGAATGGCTCGCCGCTAAAACGGCAGCCCTCCGTATCTTTGACGACGAAAACGGCGTCATGAACCGCTCAGTCATTGACTCTGACGGCGAAATTCTCGCCGTCTCGCAATTCACTCTTAACGCCTCCACAAAAAAAGGCAACAGACCAAGCTACATCCATGCCGCTGCGCACGAACTCGCTATTCCTCTCTACGACGCTTATTGCGACCGACTTTCCCAAATCACCGGCAAAAAAACTCTAAAAGGCGTTTTCGGTGCCGATATGCAAGTCGCTCTCATTAACGACGGTCCCGTCACTATTATTATTGACTCTAAACTCAAAGAATGACAACTGACAAAGATAGCCAAATAACCATCGAACAGCTGCAAAAAACTGTTGACGAATGGATTAATACCATTGGTGTGAAATACTTCTCACCTCTGACAAATATGGCTATACTCACAGAAGAAACCGGAGAAGTCGCTCGCATAATGGCGCGTAAATTTGGCGACCAGTCTTTCAAACCCGGTGAAAAACAAGACCTTGCCGACGAGCTCGCCGACCTTATCTGGGTCGCTGTCGCCATTGCAAACCAGACCGGTGTGAACCTTACAACTGCTATCACCGACAACATCGCTAAAAAAACTCTCCGTGATGCCAACCGACACAAAAACAACCCTAAACTGAAATAATTTTTAAAACCCTATAAAAATAATTAGAACTATGATGGTAGATAAATATCACGAAGCCATTAACGCTTCAACCGTAGTTAGCAACGACGACGCTGTCAAGGCTGCCGTGCAAAAAATACTCGACGAACACCTCGCCGAAAACTTGAACCTCGATGTGTACAAATTCCTTTTCAACACTATCGACCTAACTACCCTTAAAAGCACCGACTCTCCACAGTCTGTCGCTAAATTCGTTGAACGTGTCAACGATTTCGACAACGAACACCCTGAACTAAAAAACGTTGCCGCAATCTGCGTATATCCTAACTTCGCACAGGTCGTCAGCACCATGCTCGACGTATCTAACGTTAACGTCGCTTGCGTTTCAGGTTGCTTCCCGTCTTCACAGAGCTTCGTAGAAGTAAAAGTAGCTGAGACTGCACTCGCTGTTGAAGGCGGAGCTGACGAAATTGACATCGTTTTCAACCTCGGTAACTACTTCGACGGTGACTACGAAGAAGTTTGCGACGAAATTCAGGAAATCAAACACGCTTGCCGCGATTCTCGTCTCAAAGTAATACTTGAAACTGGCGCCCTCAAAACCGCAGAAAACATCAAAAACGCTTCAATCCTTTCTCTTTATTCCGGAGCCGACTTCCTCAAGACTTCAACAGGTAAAGAATACCCCGGAGCAACACTCGAAGCCGCTTACGTAATGGCACAGTGCATCAAGGAATACTACGACAAAACCGGTAATATGGTCGGATTCAAGGCTTCCGGAGGCGTCGCTACAACAAAAGAGGCTGTCGAATACTTCACTATCATCAAAGAAGTACTCGGAGAACAATGGCTTACCAACGAATACTTCCGAATCGGAGCAAGCCGACTCGCCAACAACCTACTGTCCGACATCCTCGGCACTGAAACTAAATTCTTCTAATTCTTAGCATCAATGAAATATTGGATTATAATAAACAACGAGCAAGCCGGACCTTTTGAGCTGGAGCAACTTAGCTCTATGCCTATCAGGCCCGACACTCCCGTCTGGCACGAAGGATTACCTAACTGGGTACCGGCTGCTCAAGTTGCCGAAATCCGTAACCTTTTTGAAGCTCCACAGCAAGACTTTGCACAACAGCAAGAACCGGACTCTCAGCAAAACGAAACCAATAACGGCGACTTTGAAGAGTTTAAGCCGCAAAATAATCAAGGCTACGGTCATCAGCAACAGCAAGGCAGCTACGGCTATCAGCAAGGAAACGGATACCCACAAGGCAACTACACTTATCAGCAAAAAGAACCCACCGAAAACGGCGAAATGCCCAAGTGTCCTGACAACTACCTCGGATGGGCTATCGCAGCTACACTCCTTTGCTGCATGCCACTCGGTATCGTGGCTATAGTTTACGCCTCAACCGTAAAAACACGTTACAGCCGTGGTGACTACGAAGGTGCCGTAAAAGCATCAGACAGAGCACAATGGTGGATTATTTTCTCCATCGTTTTAGGCCTCCTGATTGCACCATTCCAGGTTCTCTTCTCTTTATTATGATTCAATATCGCAAAAAGATTACCGCAGTGGCAGTCACAGTGATTGCCACCGCGGTTTTCGTGATTTATAGACTCTTCGACCCCGCACAACACTCTTTCTTTCCTCGTTGTCCATCAAAACTAATCACCGGGCTCGACTGTCCCGGATGCGGCACACAGAGAGCGCTACACGCCGCCCTTAACGGCGACTTTGCCGCCGCTTTCCACCACAACGCCATCCTTTTTCTCGCCATCCCATTTCTGATACTATACGTCACCTCATCTCTCTTCAAAACACATCTCCCACGCCTTTACAACGCCACACACTCCACACTCGCCGCAATCCTCTCCCTCATCATCCTCATTGCCTGGTGGATTATCCGCAACATCTTCCCCTACACCTTCTGACACTCACATCCTCATAAAAACAACAAGCGCCGACATGTCTGCTACACATCGGCACTTGAATTTATTCTCTATTCACTTTTCTCTTACTTCCCCAGCGCACAACCCTTGCACTTTTCTGCAATTTGGGTAAAGAAATCATTACCCTTGTCATCTACGAGGATAAATGCCGGGAAATTCTCAACTTCTATCTTCCAGATTGCCTCCATGCCGAGTTCTGGATATTCCAGCAATTCCACTTTCTTGATAGAATTTGAAGCCAAAACTGCTGCCGGTCCACCAATTGAGCCAAGGTAGAAACCACCATGCTTGTGGCACGCATCTGTCACCTGCTTGCTTCGGTTACCCTTCGCTATCATTATCATAGACCCGCCATTATCCTGGAAATAGTCAACGTATGGGTCCATACGACCGGCTGTTGTCGGTCCGAATGAGCCTGAAGGCATACCTTCCGGAGTTTTCGCAGGACCGGCATAATAGATTGGATGGTCTTTAAGATACTGTGGCATCTCCTCGCCGCGGTCAAGGCGCTCCTTAATCTTCGCATGTGCGATGTCACGACCAACGATAATTGTGCCATTCAGTGAAAGGCGGGTTGATACAGGATACTTAGTCAATTCTGCAAGTACCTCTGCCATTGGGCGGTTAAGGTCGATTTTAACTACATCACCCTCACCAGCCTGGCGAAGTTCTTCTGGTATGAGTTCACCCGGATTTGAATCAAGCTTTTCTATCCATAGACCCTCACGGTTGATTTTTGCCTTGACATTGCGGTCTGCAGAGCAGCTTACACCCATACCGATTGGGCACGATGCACCATGGCGAGGCAGACGGATTACGCGTATATCATGTGCAAAATACTTTCCGCCAAACTGTGCGCCAAGTCCTATTTTGCGTGATGCCTCAAGCAGCTCCTGTTCAAGCTCTACGTCACGGAACGCATGACCCAGCTCCTTACCCTCGGTTGGCAGCGGATGATCATATTGTACTGAGGCGTTATTTCCAGTCGCAAGGTACATTTACGCAGACGGTCCACCGATTACAAATGCAATGTGATACGGAGGACAAGCCGCAGTTCCCAGCGTCTTCATCTTTTCCACAAGGAATGGAACAAGGGTCTTTGGGTTGATTATCGCCTTGGTCTCCTGGTAGAGGTAAGTCTTATTTGCGCTACCGCCACCCTTCGCTACAAACACAAACTTGTATTCATCGCCATCTACGGCATAAAGGTCTATCTGAGCCGGCAGGTTGCAGCCCGTATTTACCTCGTCATACATATTCAGGGGCGCATTCTGTGAATAGCGCAGATTATCAGTCGTATATGTCTCATACACTCCGCGTGACAGATATTCCTCATCATGTCCGCCCGTATACACGTCCTGACCTTTTTTACCCATTATGATGGCTGTACCGGTATCCTGGCAGAATGGAAGCTGACCTTTTGCTGCTATTTCTGCATTGCGTAGCATGGTCAGAGCCACAAACTTGTCATTTTGGCTCGCTTCGGGGTCATTCAGGATTTTTGCCACCATTGCGTTATGTTCGCGGCGTAGCATGAATGCATTGTCGTGTGTCGCCTGGCGCGCAAGCACTGTGAGCGCCTCTGGGTCTACTACCAATACTTCGCGCTCTCCGCATTTTTCCACTTTTACGTAGTCTGACGTAAGATGATAATACTCAGTCGTGTCTTTTCCCATCGGAAACATTTCCTGGTATTTAAACGGTTTTGTTGCCATGATATAAAATTTATATGGTTTTTATTTTGTTAGTTTCGTTCTGCAAAGTTAATGTTATTACTTGACATT
>CALYOL010000096.1 GCA_945231345.1 uncultured Porphyromonadaceae bacterium | reverse complement strand
CGTTTTTGTCGTTAAGGTCAGATTTGAGTCTGATATACTTTCCGGTAGCGTTGGTCTTAATGTCGATGCCGGTAGATTGTTTGACATATTCGGCGAACAAAGAAGCACTGTTTTCGTTTTTATCGTCGGCGATGACAGAAACGTCACCAGATAGAGTGAAAGGCTCGGCGCCAGTAAGATGAACCTCATTTGGCAAAGGAATAACGTTGTAGTCTGCAGTGGCAGCCACAGTAGAGAGCGGCAAGAGAGCCAGAAGAGAAAGAGCGAAAAATTTCATGTTATGTAGATGTTTTTTATTATACAATTAAGTTCTCCAGATGCATTTAGCTTTAGTGCAGAGCATCGTAACGATGACAGCGAGAGATGTGAGGACAACTCCCTGAATAAAGCCCATGAAAGGAGACGAGTAGAAAATGCCGAGGAAGTCGACAAGCCCTGTGATTTGCAGGATAGGGAAAATGAGGAGGTCCACAGCGACGTAAGCGACCATAGGATTTTGCCCTGATAGGACAAGGAAAGAAGTGGAGCGGTGGCAATGGTAGTAGTCGCAAATAATGCTGAAGAAAATAAGCGTCATGAAAGACAGTCCGGCAGTTGTGAAAAGGTAAGTGAAATTAACGGGGTCTTTCTTAATACCGCCTTCATATCCCTCGAGGAATAGTCCAAGCATGAGCATGAAACCACCGAAAACGAGAAGCTTTCGCCAAAGAGCCACATAACCTTCGCCTTTTCTTGTAAGAAGCCATCCGCAAGCGATTAGGACAGCAGAGCAAGCGAGGTTTAACTCTAATTTTCTTGCGTAAAGGAAGCAGAGGTTAATGATGACAATAGCGAGAGAAACAAAGAGCAGCGGCATTGCGACAGACTTTTCGTGAGAGTCAGGCGCAGCGGCTTCAGGACATTCCTTTCGAGCCTTATACCATTCACACAAAATCTCGCCGGCATAGCAGCCCGGCATTACGAGGAACAGGTATTTCAGGTAAAGCGGATTGTAGAGCCAGTCGAGCGGAGACCAGTGCATGACTGTATGTTGCCAGCAATTAGAGTCGTGGTCTGAAGAGAAAAAGAGAGCCGCGAGGAGAGCGAGAATACCAATTCTCCAGAAAGGACGTCCGATAGTGACGATGTATAGTAGCGTTGCAAACACAGCGACGTTAGCGAGGATGAGAATGATGATATTGCTTGTGTGGGGGTCGAAAGAGTAACCATTAGGATAGTTTATATTCAGCATGACAATAGCACCGACAGCCATAGCACCGAGTTGGATAGCAGTTCGAACCCAAGAAGGCATTTCCCAAGGCAGTCGCATATACATAGGGAACAGGAGTGCGAAACAGAATAGCGCAAGCAACCAGCTGCTCAAGTCTTGCGGGCTTGATGTCATGAAAGGATAGAAATGCTGGATAAGGATGGCGAAAAAAGTGAGTTTCACGCCACGCCACAGAGCATTGCAAGCAAGAGAGAATTTAGTCTGTCCTTTTTCATGCTTTTTGCCAACCGAAAATGGGAGAGCAGCGCCGAGAGCGAAAAGGAAGCTCGGGAACACCATATCAACCCAAGTGAGCCCGGGGAGGTCGGGGTTGAAGATATGGTCAGGAGGCGGTACTTGAGCGTGATACATCCAACCGGGCAGGCCACCATACACAACAGTAGCACTGAGAACCATTGTGATGATAGCATATCCTCGGAGAGCGTCGATAGAAAGAGCGCGATTGTTCATTATTCAGATGTTTTAATCATGGATTTACAAAGTTACTCAAAAAACGAGAAAATCAGCGGTTTTTCATGCCATTTTCCACCTCGTTCCAAAGGTTTTTGGAGATAATATGTACGATGTCGAACACCATCAGTCCGTCAGAGTCCTTAAGGTTTTCACTGATAGTCTGCGAGAGTTTTTCCGGGTGGTCGAAGAACTGGTCTACGAGAATGCCGCCCAAAAATTCATTGTTACCGAGTATTTTGCGGAGGTGTTGACAAGAGCCTTCGACACAATACCAAGTTCCGGTGTGAGCTTCAGAGTCAGTCTCGTTCCAAATTTCGCTGCCTCCTTTAGCGAGGTATTCGTCGATAGTGATGTCGGTATAATAATTACCAGTGGCGTATATGTCGATGAGTTCTGCATATCCTGTTTTCTTATAATCCGGAGTAGCCCAAGAGAAGTCTTGTGCAGGGTCGTAATCTCGGCTTGCGAAATTAACGCCGACCTCGTAGTAAGAAGGATACCAAGCACCGGTGTAAGTGCAGAAAGGAATATCCTCCCTTACGGATTTCACAGCCTCACGAGCGCGTGCCATAAAGCCTGTGATGACAGTAGCACGCCATTCAATCCACTGCTTGAAAAGCTTACCCGGGACAGGCTTCGGGTGTCTTCCGCTGTTGTCCCAAGAGAGAATGTCTTGCGGGAATTTTTTGATTTTTTGTCCGATATAAGCCTCGAAAGACTTACGGCTGAGGTCAGAGAAATCGGCTTGTATTCCGTCGTAACGAACACGGTCGGTCATAAGTCCGTCGAGTTCAGGATATTTAGAGACTATTTCTTTCATGATGCTGATGATATAGTCTTGATACTCGGGATTAAGCGGATTAACCATAGCACCGTATTTGTGTTTCTGTTCAGTGATAGGTATTAGTCCGCGTTTAGGGTCATAAACGATGCTTGCCCAGTCTTGGTGTCCGGAGTAAACAAGTCCACGGTCGTGATAGTTGTGTCCGGCGCAGAAAACGTTCATGGAAGCGATGATTTTCACGCCATGTTTATGTCCGATTTCGATGAATTTAGCGAGGTAGTCGTAGTCGGTGTTCAGTTCAGGAAGTTTCGGAGCGATGTCGCTATTGTAAAGCACTTCACCGGAAATAGGTCGAACACAAACGACTGCGTGAGTGAATCCGATGTCGTGAATTTTCTTGATGTAGTATTCGATAGAGTCGGCAGAGGAGAAACGGCGGAAATTAGCCTCCGCGTCAATCCACATAAGAGCAGTTTTCTGCTTTTTAGGAACGGAGAGGCGGAATGGCGAAGCGGGAATGCCGATATTGTTGAAAAGCGAAGCCTCGAAATAGTTGTGGTAGCCATATCTGACTTCAGCAGGATATTTCACGCCGGGGTTGAATATTTTGACTTTGCAGTCGCCATTGAGAATTTGAGCTGAAGCCGGGTGGATGTTTCCCTGCTCATCAACAATTTCAAATCCGGAAAGAGAAGCATTCTCAGGAGTTAAACCATTTGCGCCATGCTTAAAAGTGACGATATAGTCGTCACCGTCTTCGGTGACAGTTTCAGCGATAGGAGCCCGGCTGTCGAGACCATCGTAACCGTAATTATTTTCGAGGGCGAGAAAAGCGAAACGTTTACCAACCTCGATTTTTTGCGGGAAGTGAATGAAAATGCTGTCGCCAAGGTCACCGACGGTAACCATTTCAGTGTTAGGGACAACGTCGAGAAGTTCGGTCTGCACCTTGCGGAAGTCAGCCCAGAGAGTTTTATGGCAAGCCTCGTCGCGCCAAGGAGCGAGCTGGCAGTAATAGAACGGCAGCGAGTCGTTAACGAAAAGTTTACGCCAGTCATTAACCATAGCAGGGAAAAGGCTGCGGTAAAGTTCGGCATTCGGAGTGTTAGCCTCTCCTTGATACCAGATAACGCCAGCGATAGGGAAACCACGCCAAGGCGCAACCATAGCGTTCCAAAGGAGAGTAGGAGTACCTTGAGTCCATCCAAATTCAGTGCCATTAACGTCAGGCATCTGAATGTCAGGGAACTTCTCCTCAAAAGTGGTTCGCGGCATCCAAGCCTGAATAGTTGACATGCTCCAAGCACACTGAATGATGCCAACAGGGACGTCGAGGCTTGATTGCAACATATCAGCGAAGACATATCCGACAGCACTGAAATCAGCGACATTTTTAGCGTTGGCGACAGTCCAATGAGCATCTGTAATGTCATCAGCGACAGTAGTTTTCCAAGCGTTAGGCTGTCGGTAAAGTCTTAAATTTCGAGATGCTTTAGCGGCAGCAATGATGTCAGCCGAGCCGTTAACCGGCTGTCCTCGGAAACCACGCACAGGCATTTCCATATTGCTTTGTCCAGAGCATAGCCACACTTCCCCGACGAGGACATTGCTAAGAGTAAGGCTTAGCTTTCCGTTTTCCTTAAAGATGATGTTGTAAGGTCCGCCGAATGAAGGAGTCTGCATATTGAGAGCCCACTTGCCGTCAGCGTCGGCTTTAGTGGCGAGCGCCTTACCGCTCCACCCGGGATTAACGCTGATTAGAGCGCCGGGATTTGCGTCACCGCGGAGGACTACAGTAGAATTTTGTTGCAGCACCATCCCGTCGCCGAATATGTTAGCCAGCCGAATAGCGGCAGCGGCGGGAAGAGCGAGAGCGAGTAGAGTGAAAAAAATGAAGTGTCGTAATTTCATGATAGGTTATAGATGATTTTTGGTCAGTTTAAAGTCTGGATATATGTTTTGCCAAATCGGTCTGTGACCCGGACTTGTAATTTAGCGTGCGGGTTAAGAGGTTTAGCGTGGAACATGTGGTCGTTTTTAATGGGCCAAATCCACTCGTAAACCACGATGCTGCGGTCTGAGCAGTGTGCTTTAGATATGGGGTCGAAACCGGTGAATTTCTGCATGTCTGCAGTCTTGACACCGTCTTCGAGGAGCTCAACTTTCCATTTGCTGTCGTAGTTCCAAACGTTAGCGATGACATCGTCAGGAAATTCGTCGTCAGAGCCGGGAGCGTAAATTCTCATCTGATAGTCTCGGTCGTATCCCGAAGACTTGTAATACCATTTTACGGAGTTGCCGTCAACCTCATAAACGGCATAGCCACGCGGTGCGCCGTCCATACATTCCTCAGTCTTCCACCAAGTGCCACAAGCAGCAGCGGTGTTGTGCTCCATGAGAGACTCAGAGTATTCCATATTCAGGTTGAAATGCGTGTGTCCTGAGATGAGGTGAGTGTTTCTACCGTGAAATAGTTCGTGAAACTGCCGGACGTTAGCCATCAGGTCCGGGTCAAACTTAGTGTCAGCGATGTCTGAGACGAGCGCTGAAGGGATGTGCATGAAGACAAAGATGAGTTTATCCGGGGAAACGTTTTCAAGGTCTTGTTCAAGCCACTTAAAAGTATTTTCCGGGACATATCCGATGTAGTTAATTCCATATCCGGTATAGAAATTGTCGTCGATGACGATATAGTGAGCGTCGCCACAGTCGTAAGAGAAGTGAGTGGGTCCGAAATAAGATTCAAAAGTGTGATAAGAAGTTTCAAACGAGCGACCGGCATAGTCCATGTCGTGGTTACCGATAGCTCGGAAAACGGGGATTTCAAGAGGCGCGACAGCCTCTATGTAAGCAGGGAAAAACCAGGGGGAGTCTCCCACAATATCGCCGCAGTCGAAAGCGAATTGCTTAATGTTGCCGTAATTTTTGGCGAGCGAAACGTTATCAGCCACAACAGTCTTGTAAAGTTCAACGTCTTCGAGCGAAGTAACTTGCGCATCGGTGTGAACGAAGAAAACATGGCGATTAACGTCGATATTAGATTTTGTGAGTGAAAAGTCGAAATTATCAGCGGAAGAAATTTCCTTATAGAATTGCGGGATGGTGGAGTCTTTGCAATCCACATCATATCCCGAGGGAACAGTTATATACACGAAACGAGAGTCGGCGAGAGTGAGGATAGAGTAAAAACCGTTTGCGTCGGTTTTTACGATGTTAGTTCCGTCTGTTACCGCCACACTTGCCAGTCCTTCTCCGCCAGCAGTGACACGACCTTCAATAAGTCGAGTCTTGAGTCCCTGAGCGGAGAGAGAAAAAAAGGTAAACAATGTTGCAAGCGCGAAGCTTGCAACATTTACTAAAGATTTTTTCATTTCAAAGAAGCCTGATACTTGTTAACACCTGTCTTAATAGCGTTCCAATAGTTGTATTGACGGACGTGAACCATGTCGAAGATGAAGTAACCGTCAGCAGCGTTAATGCAAGCGTCGATGCTCTGAGTGACGGCAGCACCACGTCCACCTTCGGTCCAACCGGTTCCGTTGCCCACGTCAGGACCGCCGGCAAATTTCACGTCACCGCAAAGTTTTGTCTTTGCGAGCTGACAGAATCCCTGACAAGTCCATTCGGAAGAGCCGTAGATGTTGTCGGCACCAGCGTAAGCACCAAGGAGGAGGAAGTCGAGATGGTCTGCATAGCCATATTTATTCCACTCGGTGCTTGCCCAGGAGTAATTTGCGGCAGCATTGTATCGAGGACTTGCCCAGTTTACGCCATAGTAGTAATATTCAGAATACCAAGCACCCACATATACACCAAACTGAATATTCGCATTAACTTTCTTAATAGCGTCGTGAGCGCGGACGATAAAGTCGTGAATAGTCTTGGCGTGGAAAGCATACCACTGCTTTTCGTAGGTGTTGAGCATTGAATTAGGGAAGCCAGTGACACTGTATCCGAGATAAGCCTCAAACTTTGTCTTGGAAACCTGTGAGAAGTCAGCGGCAATACCATCGTAACGACAGCGGTCCAGGAAAATACCGTCGAGGTCGTATTTAGCGAGGTCTCGAAGGAGAGAAAGGAGATAGTTTTGGACATCGTCGTTAGAAGGGTTTAGGAATTTGGTGCAGTAAGCGTCGTCGTTGCAGTCCATAGCATTGACGAGTGAGCCGTCGAGATTGAGGACAGTAACCCAGTCTTTTTTGCTGCTGTCGCGGAATACCAAACCGTCTTCGCCAAGTCCGTAGTAATATTTGCAACCACCGACGAAAGTGTTAAATCCGGCATGGACTTTCAGTCCGAGTTTATG
>CALYOL010000095.1 GCA_945231345.1 uncultured Porphyromonadaceae bacterium | reverse complement strand
ATAGAGGGTGGTGGTGGAGAAATTTAGTTAAAATGATTTTCAAGGATTTATGTGGAAAAAGTGAGAAATTTGCTTACAAATTGTAATTAGGCTAATAAATTTTATTTCAGGGAGTTGTAAAATTATTTTCTGTAAATATGTTAAAAAACATAATTTTTGAAATGTTAAAATCTAAATTTTTTTCTTGAAAAATATTACAAATAGGAATAAAATGTGTATATTTGCAAAATGTTTGTTAATAGTTTTTGGGCTATAACAAATGTAACGTGCTGTTAATCAAAAAGTTAGAAATTTATTTTATTAATTAATGTCTAAATTCTTAGTATGAAAAAGCTGTTTCTATCACTCTTGGCAGTAATGATGGCGGTATTGTGCGCACTTGCACAGAATCGCACCATCAGCGGTACTGTCTATTCGGCAAGCGACGACGAGCCCTTGATGGGTGCCGCCGTGCATGCGTTAGGAACCAATGTAGGTGTCAATACAGGCATTGATGGAAAGTTTACGATGTCTGTACCTGCGAATGCTACAAAGCTTCGTATAACATATGTAGGCTTTGAAGGTCAGGAAGTTGCCATCACATCAGGTGACATCGTAGTAAAACTTAAAGAGACTACAGTGCTTGACGAAGTCATGGTCGTAGCCTACGGACGTGCAAAGAAATCTGAATATACAGGTTCAGCGTCAGTAGTAAAGGCAGACCAGCTTGAGGACGCACTTGTATCAGATGCAACCCAGGCACTTACCGGTAAGGTATCAGGTGTACAGACCATGAGCTCAAATGGTCAGCCGGGAACATCACCAACAATCCGTATCCGTGGTGTAGGTTCTATCAATGGTGTGTCAGCACCTCTGTATGTAGTAGACGGAATGCCATTCAACGGTGAGGTATCACAAATTAACCCACAGGACATCGAGTCAATGACAGTCTTGAAAGACGCAGCATCAACAGCGCTTTATGGTGCACGTGGTGCAAACGGTGTCATCCTTATCACAACAAAGAAAGGTAAAGCGGGCGAAGCAAAGGTAACTCTCAATGCACGCTGGGGTGTGAACACACGCGGTCTACAGTCTTATGACCTCGTAACAGATGAAAAGCAGTATCTTGAGTTGCAGTACCGTGCGCTTAAGAACAGTGCGATAGTATATGGAAAGAAGAGTGCAGCGTATGCACACCAGTATGCAAATGCAAACCTTTGGACCTCACTTGGCTACCAGACATGGACATTGCCTGAAGGTCAGCTCCCAGTAGGAGACAATGGCAAGTTCAACCCATATGCAACACGCGGTTATTCAGACGGCAGAAACTATTATGTAGCCGATGACTGGGTAGAAGAGACACTTATCGATGGTCTTCGCCAGGAATATTCAGTAGATATCGTAGGAGGTACAGACCGTATGCAATATTTCCTCTCAGCAGGTTATCTTGGTGATGAAGGTATTATCTATGGTTCACACTTCAAACGTTTCTCATCTCGTGCAACAGTAGACTACAAGGCAAAGAGCTGGCTGAAAGTAGGAACCAACATTGCATACGTATATACAAACTCAGCATATCCTGATGAACAGACACGCGATAACTATAACTCATCAGGTAACGCGTTCGCAGTAGCATACAATATGGCACCGGTATATCCAATGTATATCCGCGATGCAGAAGGCAACATTCAGCGTGATTCGCGCACCGGTCTTCCAATCTATGACTATGGTGATGGTCAGTATTGCTCATCAGTACGTGCTCACATGTCAATGTCAAACCCAGTAAGTGACCTTCTGTATAACACATCAGACTATCTGAGTGACGTACTTATGGCAAAGGCGTATGCAGAAATCAACCCAATCAAGAATCTGTATATTACAGGCAACATTGGTTATGACCTTGACAACACGCGTTTCCACTATGCAACAAACGGAATGTATGGTCAGTCACAGGCGTCAAAGGGCGAAGTACAGCAGGCTCAGACACGTTACCGCACTACAACTCTCCAGGGTTTTGCCAACTATTCATTCACACTGAATGATATCCATAACTTCGGCGTAATGGCAGGTTATGAAAGTGAAGATTACAACGTAGAAGGTTTATGGGCATACGGTAGCAATATGTATAATCCAGATGTCACATACGTAGATAACACAATTGACTCGCCAAACGGAGGCGGTAGTGCATACTCACTCCAGCACCGTGCATATATCGGTCGTCTTAACTATAACTTTGACGGCAAGTATTTCTTGATGGCGTCATATCGTCGTGATGCATCATCACGTTTTGCACCAGAAAACCGCTGGGGTAACTTCTGGTCAGCATCAGCAGCATGGGATATCGCAAAGGAAAAATTCATGCAGGATGCGGACTTTGTAGATATGCTCAAGTTTAAGGCATCATTCGGTCAGAATGGTAACGACCGCCTTGGAACAAGTGCATATTATCTCCACGCATATCAAGACCAGTACACAATCTCAGGAGCAGATGGTGTATGGTCAGACGGAACACTTGCATACAAAGGAAACCGTGATATCACATGGGAAAAGTCAAATTCGTTTAACGTAGGTTTTGACTTCAGCTTCTGGAAATCAATGCTCAGCGGTACTGTAGAATTCTACAACCGTCAGACAGACGATATGCTGTTTAACGTGCCAGTAGCACCGTCAAATGGTTATTCATCAATTCCAATGAACGTAGGTTCAATGCGAAACCGCGGTCTTGAAGTGGAACTCACATATACTCCAATCAATACCAAGAACATTACACTTGATATTAACGCTAACGTAACAATTCCAACCAACAAGGTGCTCAAGCTTGAGCCATCAATCCTCAACGATAAGGGAGAATGGATTTCAGGTTCTTCATATATGAAGGAAGGTTCATCAATGTATCAGCTATATCTTACACACTATGAGGGTGTAGACCCAGAAAACGGTTATGCATTGTATACAGCATACGGACCACTTCAAGACAAGAGTGGCCACCTCCTATATGAGCCACTTAACCAGGCAGAGATAGATGCTGCAGAAGCAGCAGGAGAAGAAGCTCCAGAAGCAGAATGGGACCCAGCCCACGTTGGCGAGTTCTCAACATATGACTGGCAGACAGCGTACAGCACAAACCGTAAGACCACAGGCGACCTGATGCCAAACTTCTATGGAGGTTTCGGCTTCCAGCTTAAGGTTTACGGAGTAGACCTTGGCGCGTCCTTCTCATACCAGCTTGGCGGTAAAGTAATCGACTACTCATATCAAGACTATATGTGGGGTGGTGACATAGGAGAAGCAGGTACAGCATGGCATAAGGATGTACTGAACTCATGGACACCAGAAAACACCAATACCAATGTACCGGCAATCATGACAGCAGGAGAATACAACTATGCAAATGCAACATCAGACCGCTTCATGATTTCAAGTGACTACCTTGCACTGAACAATATCTCAGTAGGCTATACTCTTCCAGCGAAGTTTACAAAGAAATTCGGTGTAGCAGAACTCCGTGTGTATGGTGCAGCAGAAAACGTAGCCCTATGGGCAAAGCGTAAAGGTATGGACCCACGCCAGAGCTACATTTCATCATACAGCTCAACTTACTCACCAATCCGTTCAATCTCAGGTGGTGTTAAGGTATCATTCTAAACACTTATCGTGAAACAAAATTAAAAGAATGACAACAATGAAAAATATCAATAAATTTTTGGCTACAGCCTTAGTAGGTCTTGCAATCACAGGTTGTAATGACTTGAACCCAGAATATCTCGGTTCAACGGTTACTAAGGAACAGAAAGAGGCGACTCTTGAGGCTAAGCCTGAAATGGCGCTTGCCGGAGTGACAGGTATCTCAGCGAACATGAACCGCTGTATGACCATCACGGGCAACCACAATGACTTTGGCTATGCGGGCTTGATGCTGGGTTTCGACCACCTCGGAACAGACGTAAACTCACGAAACGTGGGCTATAACTGGTTTGCGGGTTATGCAGGCTACGAATTATTCCGTTATACGACCTATGGTCCAAGTTTGATATGGATGAACAGCTACAATCAGATTAACTCTGCGAATGCCGTTCTCCAGACAATTTCAGCAGACACAGAAAGTGAAGAGCTGATGATGTATCGAGCACAGGCGCTTGGCTTCCGTGCATTTGACTACTGGGTACTTGCACAGTCATTCCAGCGTACATACTATGGCAATGAAAGCAGACCATGTGTACCAGTAATCACCGACCTCAACATGGAAGATGCTGCAGCGAACGGAATTGCGCGTAACACAGTAAAGGAAGTGTACGACCAGATAATTGCCGACCTTAATGAGGCAATCGACCTTGCAACAAAATCAGGAGTAAAGGTAGAATCACTCATTGAATCAAAGCCACGCCGTATGCTTAACCTTGATGCGCTGTATGGTCTTCGCGCCCGCGTTTACCTGACAATGCACGAATATGCAAAGGCGGCAGAGGATGCACGCAAGGCAATTGAAGTATCTTCATGCTCACCACTTTCAATTGAGGAAGCAAGCAAGCCTGGCTTTGCAAGCTTTGAGAAGAACTGGATGTGGGGTATCGCAAATGCAGAAACAGACCGCGTAGCAACCTCAGGAATCGTTAACTTCTCGTCACACATGAGCTCATTTGCGTACGGCTATGTAACAGTAGGTGGTCAGCGTGCAACAACAGCAGACCTCTATGACAAAATCCCTGCAACAGACGTGCGTAAGAACTGGTTCCTCGATGAGAACTATGAGTGCGCAGCTCTGACAGAAGCACAGCTTGAATATCTTTACTCATTCGGTAAGGGAAGTGTGAAGGACTCAGGTTCAGGTATACTACCATTCCAGAATGTGAAGTTTGACTGCTACAAGAGCGTACTTGGTCAGAGCACGAATGCAGCTGACGTACCAATGATGCGTGTAGAGGAAATGTATTATATTCTTGCAGAAGGTCTCGCAATGAGCGGAAACACAGGTGAAGCACTTGAAGTACTTGGCACATTTGAGCAGACCTACCGTAACCCTAACTTCGCAACAAAAGCATCAACACCGGAAGAAATTCAGGAGCTTATCTGGCTGAAGCGCCGTGTAGAATTCTGGGGTGAAGGTCTGTCATGGTTTGATATTAAGCGTCTTGGCAAGGGCGTAGACCGTCGCGGTCTTGGTTTCCCCTCATACTTTGTATATAACATTGAGCCGGATAACGAAAGCCTTGCTTACATCTTCCCAATACCAGAGTCAGAAATCACATCAAACAAGCTGATTCAAGAGGCAGATAACAACCCGAACTTGGCACGACCAGTACCGGTTGAAGAATAATGCTACGACTAACTTTATCATAAGTACTCAACCCCTCTCTCCTTAATTATTTTTTCAGAAATACAAACTGATTAAACATTAACAAAAATGAAAATATTCAAATCATCAATATTGGCGATACTCGCACTTGCAGCAGGTGCGTCATTCACCTCATGTAGCGATGACCACAATATCATAGAAGGCGGCGAAACCGGAGCGTATTTCGTCAGCAATGATGCTACCATCAAACTGCCGGAAGACGGTTCAGATATTGTATTGACCGTTGCGCGTCATTCAGCTACAGACCCCAAAAGCATAGCCGTAACATTTGATGACCCATCAGGTATCTTCTCAGGTGCTTCATCAGTGGAATTTGAAGGCGATGCACTGACTACAACCTATGTAGTCTCTTACGACAATGCGGCAATAGAAGAAGACGTGAAGTATCAGGTTAGCATAACACTTGATGCGGCTCAGGCTTCACACTATGGCGTTTATAACTATACTCCGACATTCTTACGTCTGTCACCATGGACATCACTTGGTATGGCAACATACACAGAAGATATCCTGGGTTCAATCTTTACATTTGGTCCTACTGAATATCAGGTAGAAATTCAGGAAAATGACAAGACTCCGGGTCTTTACCGTCTTGTAAATGCATATGGTAAAGCATTCCCATACAATGAACCGGGCGACTGGGATGCATCAAAAGACTATTATGTAATTATCGATGCAACAAACCCTGACGCAGTAAACATCGGCTGGACAGAGACAGGTCTTGACTGGGGTTACGGAGAGTTTGTATTCGAGTCCCGTGCACAGTTCTATATGGATAATGGCAATAGCTGGGAAGCAGTGTATAACGCAGGATGGTTCGGAACATTGAAGGATGGTGTCATCACATTCCCGACCAAGGGCATCGTGGCAGGTATGCAGACAGATTATCCATTCCCATCATTTGAGTGTAACGCAAGCGGCACATGGCGCATAGTATTGCCGGGTGTAGTAGTAGCAGACTACTCAGCAGAAATCACGTACAATGGTCGCCTGGTAGCACCTGATGATACAAACTCACTGCAGGTAACTGTAGCACTTGGTTCAGACGTAGAGAGCGCACGCGTATCATGTGTACTTGGTTCAACAGTGGATGAAATTATAGCAGCAATGCTTGCAGACGAAGTAGAATATCAAGAAATCACAGAGACTTCAGAGCTTTCATTCCCTGTAGAAAAGTCAGGTAACTACAATATTGTAGTAATCACTTATGCAGGTGGCGAACCACAGGAAGCATATTCACTCACTCAGAAGGTAGACCTTGGTGGCAGCGACTGGGAAACAGCAGGAACGGCATATGTACTTGACGGTTGGCTAATCGCAGGCGCGGGTTATAATCCAAGTGACTATATTTGGTCAGTAGAATATAAGACAAGTGCATCTCAGCCTGGTCTTGTTAAGCTTGTATCACTGTATGGCGCTGATTCTCCAGTTGGTAATTTCTCACTTGGCAACTATGATATCGTAATAGATGCATCAAATGCAAACTACGTAATCATGGAGCCACAGTTTACTGGTAATGAGTTCTTTGAAGATGGTGCTGCTTACATATCAAACGGCTATATGTATGAACTTCTTGCAG
>CALYOL010000094.1 GCA_945231345.1 uncultured Porphyromonadaceae bacterium | reverse complement strand
TACAAAAAGTCAAGGATTTGTCAAAAATATTTACGAAAAATATATTAAATTTTGAGAGAGCTTTAAGATTATAGGATATGTCGTTCAGCATGGTAGCTTGAGCGGACTAGTGGGGCGCTTTCTATATGGCGAAATCCTTTATCTTTGCCAATTATGGCATATTCCGCAAATGTGTCAGGGTGAACATATTCTTGTACGGTATAATGCTGCTCTGTAGGCTGTAGATATTGACCGATAGTCATAATCTTGCATCCTACTGATAGAAGGTCATCCATAGTTTGGAGTATTTCTTCGCGTTTTTCCCCCAGTCCTAGCATTATGCCAGACTTTGAAGTTATACCGGCATTTGCAACGTATTTTAGTACAGAAAGTGAGCAGTCGTAAGTGGCCTTACATCTCACTTGTGGCGTCAGACGTCTTACAGTCTCAAGATTATGAGATATAATGTCCGGTTGTTCTTTAATTATTACGTCAATCAGGTCTTCTCTGCCCTGAAAATCAGGAATAAGCGTTTCCATTGTCACTCCGGGGCATTGTTGATGAATCTGTCTGATTGTCTGAGCCCAATGGTTTGCTCCTAAGTCAGGCAGGTCATCACGGTCAACAGAAGTGATTACTACATGACGAAGATTTAGTTCTTTTATTGTTGTGATTATATTTGTGATTTCATTAGCGTCAAGTGGAAGTGGACGACCTGTAGCAACATTGCAAAAACGGCAGTTTCGTGTACATATATTGCCGCCAATCATAAACGTTGCCGTGCCGTTTCCCCAACATTCTCCACGATTAGGGCACATTCCACTTGTGCAAATGGTATGAAGGCAATGGTGATTCAACAGCCCTACTACTTTTGCTGATTTTGCACCGTTGGGCAACTTAATTTTTAGCCAATCGGGTTTGTGTCTATAGTCTACAGGCATCGCTTATATGGTGGGAGTTTTTTCGGTGTTTATAGGATATTATGCAGTTTATCCGAATTTGCTGATTTTTCGGAGTTGTGGCTCATTTAAAATTTTTATACATCTGCCATCTACTGTAATAAGTTTTTCGGTTACAAAGCTGGAAAGGGTTCTAATGGCGTTAGAGGTAGTCATATTTGACAAGTTTGCGAGGTCCTCGCGCGCCATGTAAATATTTAGAGTGGAGTTGTCATCTTCATATCCGTAATTGTCACGGAGGAGGATTAGAGCTTCTGCAAGACGACCTCGGATATGCTTCTGTGTTAGGTTGATGATTTTTGTATCAGAACCACCAAGGTTGCGAGATAGTTCATGGATAAAAAACCAAGCAAGTTTTATGTTCTTGCTAATCATGTCAGAAACGAGCGACATAGGGAGCATTCCAAGTGAAGATGGCTCTATGGCTGCGGCTGTGGAAACGTATGGCTCATTTGCAAAGAATGCACGGTAGCCAAAATATTGAACAGGTCTGATTAGTCGCAAAATTTGTGCACGTCCTCCAACTCCGTCTTTATAAAGTTTTACTTTGCCTTTAAGAAGACACCAAAGGTATTCCGGGGTTTCTTTTTCTGCGTAAATTATCTGATTTTTCTTGAAATTCTGAATTTCGAAAGCATCTACTATGCGACGCTTCTCGTCAGAATCCAGAATATTCCAGATACCGGCGAGGTCTTCACTTATCACACGTTCTATGACAGTCTTAATCATATCCTATAGTCAAAAATATGTCGTACATTTATGTTATACAACACAAAGGTAATACATTTTTGTTAATTTATAGCAAATTTTTGCCAAAAATTTTAAGATTTCATCAAAATCTATTCTGAACTCAAACAATTACAAAGAAGATTTACTTAAATGTGAGGGTTGATAGATTGCTTGGTGCGATAATTTGAGCTGCGGATATGATGTCTTGTGGAGTGATAGCATTGATTTCGTCAAGGTGGGAAATGACGGGTGAGGGCGCAGACGGATTCTGGAGATAATTATACAGGTATTCGTGGGCAGTGGAGAGTGCTAATTGCTCACGGTTATCGCTTGCCACGATAAGCTGCCCTAAATACTGACGGCGAGCCTTGTCGAGCTGCAATTTAGTCATTTGAGTTGTTGCAAATTTGTTTATTTCTTTGATTATTAGATTTTTACAACATTCTACATCTTCACTGTCGCACCCGAAATAAATTGTAAGTTCGCCGCAGTCATTGAAAAAAGATGTTGAGGCTTCAATAGTGTAAACGAGACCTCGCTGTTCACGGAGAATGGTATTAAGGCGAGCGTTCATTCCAGGTCCGCCAAGGATATTAGTCAACAGTGCGATAGGAAATCGTAAAGGAGAATTTATTCCTGGAAGTCTGCAACCGATTATTGTATGTGCTTGGTGTGTGTCTATATGTTCAGTCTTATCAAATGGCGACGGCAGTACTTTACGGTTGTATTCGTAGTTGTAGCCACATATGCCGGTGGTTGAGATACTGTCGAAATATCGGTTTACAAGTCTGAACACAGTCTTAGCCGGAGTTGCCCCCATGTAAAAAAACACCATATTGGCGGATGTATAATACTTTTTCAAAAATTGCCTGCAAATAGTGGAATCAAAAGTCTTGATAGTGTCGGCAGTTCCAAGAATGTTATGAGCAAGTGGAGTTCCGGCGAAGATATTTTCCTCAAAATCATCATAAATAGCTTCTGCCGGACTGTCGCGGTAACTGTCAATCTCGTCAAGTACTACAGCTTTTTCACGCTCTAATTGCTCCTCTGGAAATGTAGAGTTTATCAAAAGGTCTGCAATCAATGAGATGGCGCGAGATAGGTTGCCTTTGGGAAAGGTAGAGTAAATGACAGTTTCGTCTTTTGTGGTATATGCGTTTAGCTCACCACCTACTTGTTCCATACGATTTGCAATGTAGTTGGCAGCATGATTTGTGGTTCCCTTGAATAGTGTATGCTCTATGAAATGTGCGATACCATAGTTTTGTGGCAGTTCGTTACGGCTGCCAACTGCAACGTCAACGCCACAGTATTCTACATTACTATGAGCTGGGATATAGACAATGTGGAGTCCTCTGTCTGTGGTATAATAAAGATATTCTTGTTTCACTTCTTGCATTCCTTTACGGATAGTTTAACAAAAACGTAAATTACTAATGCTGTGATGGCTAAACTCGTAATCGCAATTACGGGACTGTTTATTCCTAATGTGTTTATGTCTATATTTGTACCGCAATTCGCGTTGCTCCATTCACAAGCGGTGATAATGCTGTTGTTTAGCGAATGAATCAGAATAGGTAACCATAGTGAGCCGCTCCAGTATGTGAGATACCCGAAAAAAGCTCCGAGTAACATTCGAGGTACAAAACCTAAAAACTGAAAGTGAAAAAGGGAAAAAACAAATGCCGCAATCCATATAGCTGCATGTGGCGAAACACCTTTAATGCACCCAATAAGCCTCATCATGCCTCCTCGGAAAAATATTTCCTCGCCAAGACCTGCAAAAACGCCTACAATAATGATATTAATAATCAGCGCCCCAATGCTACTACCTTCAGTCATAATATTTAATGCACTTTCCGCACTCTTCTCAAACTCGTTAATATACTGATTTAGAGAAGCAAGAGAGTCCGGAAGAGTGATGTTCATATTCCAGTCTATCACCACGTTCATGGCAGGTATTGACACGATTAGGGCAACAATAGCAAGCAGAATAAATTTAAGCGATGGCAATTTATCAACAGCAAGTAATGATGCCGGGTAGCGTGTTGAAAGCATTGCCACGGCTATTGCCGGGGTGATGAAAACAAACACATTTTGTAGCACGGCTCCAATACGCAACGCTGCTGCAGTATTGTCCATTTTTGTGGTTAGCAGTTGCATGAGCATGCTTACGCCTACGAGCATAAGTATGAAAAAAGATATCAGCAGTATTAACGATGCTGATGGTTTTGTTATAAGTTTGTTTCGGTCGAATAGTTGCATATAAATCAGAACTTTAGATAGAAATCTTTTGTCAATTCAATGTACTCTTGCGTATATGAATCATTTTCATCTCGAATAATAAGGCTGTCTGAAATGGGAGATGTTGGTCTTACGGTCAGAGATATCAGCACGCGATTCGGTGCTTTACATGGTTTGCCGGATACCGTTGTTATGCGAGTAGCATATAGCCCGTTTGAGCTTGCGTTATGCAAAATGTCACATAGTCTGTCATAGGGCGCGACAAGTGCGATGCTGCCACTGTCTGTAAGAATATCACCGGCACGAGATAGAATATCTGAATAGTCGAGAGTGTCGCAATGCCTGGCTGTGGCACGAGAGTGGTCAGGCGCTTTTATCCCATTGTTGAAAAAAGGGGGATTGCTTATAATCAAGTCAAATTTATCTCCTGAATAAAAATCAAGGAAATCACCATTAATTATTTCAATTCTATCTGACCACGGCGAATTATCAACATTATATTGTGCTTCATCTGCGGCTATTCTATCTATCTCTATAGCAGCGATAATTGCATCATGATTTCGTTGGGCAACCATTAGGGCAATGACACCTGTGCCGGTACCAATATCAAGAATGTGCTTTTTCCCTTTGAGGTCGGCCCATGCTCCGAGGAGAACACCGTCTGTAGAAACTTTCATGGCACTTTTGCAGTTTAAGACATCAAACTGCTTAAAGTGGAATGTTGTCTGTCGGTCTGGATTGCGGCTCATTTCATTTCAAGTAAGCCTTTAGGCAAATCAAACTCAATGGTTTTAGCTTCATCATCGATGCAAACTATGAAATCCTCTGTAATTGGAATATAGAAAGGATTTCCGCTATTATCTTCAAGAATAAAAAGCGCATTCTCTGTTGAATCGTCAATGTCTGTCACCTTGCCTATATGAATATCACCATTTAAAGCTCCATAACCTATAAGGTCAGTGGCATAAAAACCATCTTCATCATTGTCCTCAAGGTCTAACTCTCTTTTTTGCGCAAAAATGTCGTGATTAACAATTTCAGACGCCTGTACTTCATCGTTGATTCCATCAATTTTCAGCAGAAGCGACTCCGCACTTCGTTGTCTTAAGCTATTTAAGAAAAAAGGCACGAGAATACCGTCCATGTCAAGGACGATACAAGTAAGGTCTGATAGCGATATATCGTAGTCTATATTTGCTACAACTTCGCCATTTATGCCATGAGTCTTAAGTATTCTGCCAATGACAACGGTATCTTCTCGGCGTATCATTTTTTCTTTTTCTTTTTGCTTGTTGGAGGAACGATTATATTGTATTCATTGAGTTTCACTTCATCCGGGTTGAGTCGGAACTCACCATGAGAAATAGCGGCGAGGTCTTTAAAAATGCGAACATCATCTGTACTGTCATTGCCTGATGCAAGCATCACTTTTTTCATCTGGTTCGCGAGCATTAGTACGAGAGCGTCACGTTCCTCGCTTTGCTCCATCTGAGCAGCACGCTGCACCATAGCAATAAGGTGGCGACCATAGTGTCTATTATCTGATATTACAGTGTTGTAAGCGATTTTATCTGGATTAGTTTCCAGAGAGTCTTGTTGAACAATTTCGTATGGATAGTCAATGTCAAGCTTGAAGTCTGACATTATAGCGAGATGGTCCCAAAGTTTGCGCTTGTTCTCTTCACCTTCTTTAAGGGCTGGAAAAAGGTTGCCCATGGCATTTATTATGGTCTGTGCACATAGGTTTCTTTGTGCACGGTCCTCAATAGTCAGGCAATGGTCTACCATTTCCTGTATAATTCTGCCATATTCTGGCAATACAAGTTTTTTAAGATGGGTGTTGTATGAAAGCATTTTATATAGCGTTTTCGTTTATGAATTTTTCTGCATCAATGGCAGCTCGGCAACCGGTACCTGCAGCTGCGATTGCTTGGCGATAACGTGGGTCTGCAACGTCGCCTGCGGCATAGATTCCCGGGATATTAGTCTGAGTTGTACCATTATATGTTTTAATGTAGCCGGCTTCATCAAGTTCTATTTTTCCGGCAAATGCATCAGTGTTAGGCTTATGCCCAATAGCTAAGAAAAAACCATCTATGGCAATGTCAAAATTACGCTCATTTTCAGTGCCTTTACCCTCCACGATATGTGCGCCCTCTACAAATTCTTCGCCGAAAAGTCCGAGAGTGTTACAATTAAATAGAATCTCTATGTTTTCAATTTGCTGTACTCGTTCCTGCATGATTTTCGAAGCGCGGAGGAATGGTTTACGCACAATGAGATATACTTTCTTAGCAAGTGTGCTGAGGTATATAGCTTCCTCACATGCTGTATCTCCACCGCCTACAACTGCCACTGTACGTTTGCGATAGAAAAAACCATCACATGTTGCGCAGGCAGATACGCCAAGCCCGGCATATTTAGTCTCATCAGGCAATCCGAGGTATTTTGCTGAAGCACCCGTGGCAATGATAATGGTTGCGGCACTCAGTGTTTCGCTGCCGTTTATTGTCACTTTAAATGGGCTTGCGGATGTATCTATTCCTGTGATAATTCCACTTCGGATATCAGTCCCGAATCTGAGAGCCTGATTTTTAAGGTCCTCCATGAGTTGTTGTCCGGTCACTCCATTGGGATAGCCTGGGAAATTTTCCACTTCTGTTGTCTGTGTGAGCTGTCCGCCTGGCTGTGAACCGCTATACAGAATAGGGGATAGATTTGCACGGGCTGCATAAATGGCAGCTGTATATCCGGCAGGTCCGGAACCTATGATAAGACACTTTGTGTCAATGCTTTTTGTTTCCATATTATTTAAAGTTTTAGTTAATCTATCTAAGGTCAACTATTTCTGCATCAGGGAAAAGCTCCCTGTTGAATTGAAAAGTGGAATTTAGTAACTGCTTTCCTATTTTTGTTGCTGATAATGTAATTACTATACTCCCTTTTTTATGAAATAGTTTTATGTATGTGGGCAAATTTGTGGCTTTGCTTACTTTTATATCAATT
>CALYOL010000093.1 GCA_945231345.1 uncultured Porphyromonadaceae bacterium | reverse complement strand
TTTCAATAATTTTGCAGCCTGATTGCGTAATTGTAATCAGGCTGTTTTATTTTGTATTTTTAACGAAATTTTGTAACTTTGTAAAAATTAATTATTACAACGGAATATTTATTATGAAAAGAAAACTACTAACTATTTTAGCCATTACATTTTCACTAATTGTATCCGCAGGCAACACTTTGTATGTCCTTGGGGAGATGGGACTTGATGGTGAAAGTGAAAACCCAAACAGGCAAATCGGATTTCGTCCGGATATGGGTATTAAAATGGATAGTAAAGACGGTAACACATTTACAGCAACAATTCATTTTTGGAATACAGCCGGAAGCGCTACACACAATTTCGGTTTCTGTAAGACTAATTCACTCGCTACGTCAGCTTCAGACTGGGCTGCAATAAATGATTACCGAATCGGCGCAGCTGTTGCTAACACTGCCATTGCAGGTGGCGGAACATATACGCTCGGCGAACAAGCAGTATCAAAAGAGAACTTTTTTGTAGCTGAAACCGGAACTTATTTTCTTTCAGTCAATCTAAAAGAAAAGACATTGACTTGTAAAAAAATTGTACCAATCTGGATTCTTGGTGAAATGAGCCTGGCAGGCGATAACGAAATTAGCGGTTTTGCCACCAGCTATACATACAACCGCGGTATTCGCATGAGTTCAACCGATGGTATCAACTATATTGCAAGAGTACATTTCTGGAACTCAGCGGGCTCTGCCACTCATAATTTTGGATTTCTTCAGCGAGACAAACTGGGTAACTCATGGGAAGAAATTGCAAACTACCGTTTTGCTGCAGAAAATGGCACAACCGCCATTGTATCAGGCGAGACTTACAAGTATGGAAACCTTTCAGCTTCAAAAGAAAATCATTTTGTGGCAGAAACCGGTACATATGACATATCATTGAATACAGAGTCTCACACCATCACAGCCATACGCAACGACAGGGAAATAAACAAGACAGAAGGACTATGGATTCTCGGCGAAATGGGGATTGACGGCGACAATGAAAATTCAGACTATCAAATCACTTTCCGCCCTGATAAAGGCATAAAATTTGACACTAAAGACGGAAAAATATACACTGCGACAGTTCATTTCTGGAGTACTGACGGCAAAAGCACACATAACTTTGGCTTATGCAAATCATACGGACTCGCAAACAACACCGGAGACTGGGAAAGCATAAATCCATTCCGCATCGGCGCTCGAGCATCCAACACCGTCATAGAAACAGGCGTTACCTACCAGCTCGGCGAGCAAAGCACTTCCAAGGAGAATTTCTTTGTTGCAGAAACAGGCACATATCACATTACTGTGGATTTAGTCGAGAATACAATATGTTGTAACAAGATTGAGCCCCTGTGGATTCTCGGCGAGATGGGTCTTGACGGATTCAATCAGAGTTCATCTCAACAGGTAGGTTATCGTCCTGACACAGGTATAAAAATGAAGTCCACAGACGGAATTATATACACTGCTGATGTCTATTTCTGGAACACTGCAAATGGTGCGACTCACAATTTCGGACTATGCAAAAAACTCAAACTTGCCTCTGCCCCTGACAAATGGGACGAAATTGCGTCGTATCGCATAGGAGCCGCTAACGGAAACGTAAACGTTTCTTCAGGCACCGCTTACATCCTTGGAGCAATCGGCACGAGCAAGGAGAATTTTTTTGTAATACCGACCGGACCATATCGAGTAGAGGTAAACCTAGCTTCCAACACTATTAAATGCACTCGTTCTGAAAAGTTATGGTTACTTGGTGAAATGGGTATTGACGGCGAAAATGAAGACCCAAATAGCCAGATTGGTTTCCGCCCTGACAAAGGCATCGCAATGTATAGTGCTGACGGAAAGAACTTTTCTGCAACCGTTCATTTCTGGGACATTGCAGGCAAATCACTTCACAACTTCGGTTTCTGTCTCGGCTCGTCCCTTGCGTCAAGTGCCTCTGACTGGAATGCTATTGCAAGCTATCGAATAGGAGCTCTGGAAAGCTCCACTGTTATACAACACGGCGTTGAATATGACCTTGGTGAAAAATATATTAGCAAGGAGAATTTCTTTCAAATTCCTACGGGCACATGGGATATAACTGTAAACATCGAAAAAAGAACATTAATTTGCGAAAGAAGTACTACTACAGCAAACAGCACCTGGGACACTTATAGCGATACTTGGGTAGCTGTAGATGAGCTAAATAGGACTGTTCAGACTTCCGACAACGGATTGTCAAGTCCTAAACAGAATCGCACCGTCGGCATGTTTTATTACATTTGCAACGGACCTCACGGTACGGACGGCGACCCTATTTACGACATCACGGAAATTCTCAAAGCAAATCCATCTAATCCACAATTTGGACCTGAGGGGAAACCCCACTGGTGGGCTCGTCCTTGGCTCGGATACTACGATAACAGTGACGAATTTGCTTTAAACAAGCATATTCAGATGTTTGTTGATGCCGGAATCGACCTTCTTTTCTTTGACGTCACAAATGCGTTTACTTACGATGACACTGTACGCCTGCTAATGAAAATCATTGATGCAAGAACAGCAGCAGGACTTAAGTCACCAAAACTCTGCTACACTGTTAACGCTGGAGCAACAAACGTAGTGAGACACTTGTATAATAATTTCTATGCCAACCCTGAAAATAAGAAATACTGGTATTATCACCTTGGCAAGCCACTGATGTTAGTAAACATTGACGCTCTCAGTGGCCTTGAAGCAGGCATCAAAAATCATTTTACAACACGCCACTGCTGGGCATGGATGGACTATAGCCAACCAAACAAATGGGGATGGGTGGAGTACTATCCTCAAGGCAACGGATGGACCTATGATGGCAACGGAAACAAAGTCATAGAGCAGATTTCTGTCGCTACGGCTCAACATGCCTCTACAAAAGTGGGGAAAAGCTACCACAATGGTTCACAGCCAGCCATAGACGCATACGGTAATTGCGCAGACACGCCTCGAGGTCTTTATTTTGAGGAACAGTGGAAGCAGGCACATTTAACAAATCCTCCACTCGTTATGGTAACTCAGTTTAATGAATGCATGGCAGCAAGATTTATTGCATCATCTTCAGGGGACTACGGCAGCATACGTCCCGGAGGGTCGCAAACTATCGGTGAATCAATCTTTGTGGACCTATATAATGCTGAATTTAACCGCGATATAGAGCCAAGCACTCACCCACTTATCCGAGATAACTACTATCTACAACTCGTATCACACATCCGTCAGTATAAAGGTGTTCATACTATCCCTACACCATCTGCACCTGTATCTATCCACACATGGACAGACCCGGATAAATGGAACTCCGTTTTCCCAGAGTTCCGCGACGACATTGGCGACGTAATCCACCGCAACACAATGGGATTCCAAAAGGTTGCACACATGGAAAATGTAACCGGGCGAAATGACATCGTACTTGCTAAAGTGACAAAAGACTGCGACTATGTCTCATTTTACGTCAAGACGACAGATAAAATCTCTGATTTCAACTCATCGGAACAATGGATGATGCTTTTCATAAATAGCGATTGCAACTACTCGACAGGATGGAGCGGATATGACTATGCTGTAATGAAAGACAATGGTGAATACTGCCTCATGAAAAACGATGGCAACCGCTACTCTTGGACTCGCATTTCAGCTGTTGATTACGTTCTAAACGGAAATGAACTATTCTTTGCTCTTGAAAAGTCGAAATGTGGACTGTCAGGTGACGTGGATTTCGACTTCAAATGGGCTGACAACACCCCTGCAAACCCTGACATTCTGGACTTTATAGACAAGGGAGACGTTGCGCCAAACGGCAGATTTAACTACCGTTATAAGGGTAGCCTCGTATCTTCACAATCCACAGAATCAACAGGTGTTGATGAAATTCGCGATGACAACACTGCAAAAATAGACATCCGCCGTATCAGCAGTGATGAATACGCTATTTCAACAGATACTAAAGCTATTGCATACGTTTATGACCTTGCAGGAATGCTTGTTTCAGAGACTACATTCTACTACGACACTGTCATCAAAATTCCGTCTGGACTGTATATCCTAAAAGTACAGACACCTAACGGAATTAAGGCACTAAAATTGCAAAGTAAATAGCAATAAAAATCAACATTCAGCCTTATTTATCAATTTTGGCAAAGTTTTTGCTATATGTAAACGCAGAAAATAAATAAAACGTAAAATCATGAGCAAAAAGAATAAGCATCAGGACAACAACCCTGAAAAAGAGACAGTAGACACTACTCAAGAAAACATAAATAAGGCTGAAGAACAAGTGGCTGAAACTATAGCTGAAGAAGTCGCTGAACAGGAAGAGGAACTTGACGAGCTTGGCAAGCTTAAAGTGCTTGTGACAGAGCGCGAAAGCCAAATAGAAAACCAAAAGAAGGAATACCTCTTCTTGATGGCTGAGTTTGACAATTTCCGTAAGCGTAATATCCGCGAACGCGCTGACCTTATCAAGAATGCCGCAGAATCCACTCTCAAAGACCTCCTGCCAATCGTTGATGATTTTGAACGTGGACTAAATGCTATTAAGGACAGTGCAGATGCTGACACTGTAAAAGAAGGGATGGAGCTGATTTACAACAAATTAGTAAAATTCCTCGAACAAAAAGGTGTAAAGGCTATGGATACAAAAGACGCCACATTCGACGTTGAGTTTCATGAGGCTGTTGCGCTCATACCCGCTACAGACGAGAGTATGAAAGGTAAAATCCTTGACACAGTAGAAAAAGGATATATGTATAACGATAAAGTTCTCCGCCACGCAAAAGTGGTTGTATGTCAATAAATTATGGCTAAAAGAGATTATTATGAAGTTCTCGGCGTCTCAAAGACAGCAACCGCCGATGAAATCAAGAAAGCATACCGCAAACTCGCTATAAAATATCACCCTGACAAAAACCCGGGTGATAAAGAGGCGGAGGAAAAGTTTAAGGAAGCCGCAGAGGCTTACTCTGTGCTTAGCGATGACCAAAAGCGCGCACAATATGACCGTTTTGGTCATGCTGGCGCTAATGCTGCCGGATTCCAGGGTGGTGGTTTTAGCGGATTTGGTGGTTTCGGTGGTTTTTCCGTAGATGATATCAGCGACCTCTTTGCGGATGTTATAGGTTTTGGAGGACGACGCAACCGAGGTGCTCAACGCGGTGTAAAGCGTGGTAATGACTTGAGAGTGAAGGTAAAACTTACACTTGAAGAGATAGCATCAGGGACATCAAAGACGCTCAAAATCCCGGCTACGGTAAAGTGTTCTCATTGTAACGGTACCGGAGCTGAGGACGGAACAGCAGTGACCACGTGCTCAAAATGTCATGGACGCGGCTCTGTACAGCAAGTCATGAACACTCCATTTGGACAGATGATGAATGAGAGTGTATGTCCTGACTGTCATGGAGAAGGCAAAATAATCAGTAAACCGTGTAAATACTGTAATGGTCAAGGTGTAGAGCGCCAGGAAAATCTTGTCACATTCTCTATTCCTGCAGGAGTGTCAAGCGGTGATATTGTGCCAATCCGCGGCAAAGGTAATGCGCCGGAGCGCGGCGGTGCTAACGGCATAAATGGCGACTTACAGGTGGTAATTGAGGAAATACCTCATGAGGAGCTTATACGCGACGGGAAAGACATAGTTTACAATCTGATGCTTGACCTGCCTACGGCTGTACTCGGCGGCACTGTAGAAGTGCCGACTCTGTCAGGTCGCGCAAGACTCACTATTCCTGCAGGAACGCAACCGGGCAAAATACTACGCCTGCGCGGGAAGGGTATAGGAAACAGGTATGACGCTGGAGACCAGCTCGTAAACATAATGGTATATATTCCTGAAAATCTGACAGATGAGCAGCGGAAGATTTTTGAAAGTCTTAAAGGTCAGGCCGGCATTACGCCTGACAAGAATACGTCAAACAGTATTTTCAGTAGGCTGAAGCACATATTCAGCTGACAATAAGTGCTTTATACAAACAAAAGATGCCCAGCTTAATGCCGGGCATCTTTTGTTTATTAGTCTATTTTACGATACTTATGCTTCCACTTTTACGAAGTCTGAAGCGGGATGCTTGCACCAAGGACAGATGAAGTCATCGGGCAGCTCTTCGCCTTCGTACTCGTATCCGCATACGGAACAACGCCATACTGTCTTTTTGACTGGCTGTGGTTTAGGCTTGATATTTGACTGATAGTAATTATAAGTGGCTGATGCGTCGTCGGTAAGTGTCTCTGCCTCAAATACATCTATGATAAAC
The DNA here is from genome assembly GCA_945231345.1 of uncultured Porphyromonadaceae bacterium. GTDB lineage: Bacteria > Bacteroidota > Bacteroidia > Bacteroidales > Muribaculaceae > CAJUPY01. The sequence continues at coordinate 645 of CALYOL010000093.1, read as the reverse complement.
AGGGTATGTGTTCCGAGGTCTATCATTTGGCAAACTTTACCAGAAATGTATGCATTGCAGCCGCGGGTGATGGCGAGGGTGCCGTTTGCGAGTCGTTTGCAATCTGTGAAGTCTGCAAATTTGTCAACGTTTCTTCCTGACTGAAAGCCGAAGTGCTTAAACAGCTCAAAATCAGCCTTTTCGCTGATGATTGAGACTGTAACAAAGCCTGATTTCTGAAGTAATTCGTTGGTGTAGTTAGCTTTGTTGATTGCCACAGATATGCGATTTGGCTCAGATGTCACTTGAATACAGGTGTTTGTGATGCATCCGTTATCCTTTCCCTCAAATTCAGTGGTGACTACAAAGAGTCCGTACTGGATGTTAAACATTGGATTTTTTCCCATAATTTATTACAATTTTATATTATTTTACGCAATATTTAAAGAAAATGTTATTATTGTTTTTGTATTCTTTCATTTTCCGACAAATATACGGAATTTTTATTTATTGGACAACATTTTTCTGTAAAATATTTTTGTGGGTTATTAGAGTCTAATTTTGCGTAAAAATGAGGGAAGATGGTTTGATTTCTGTGTAGTAGGAGTGGAAAAAATGGTAGTTGGAGTGGAAAAATGAAGCGTTGAGAAAAAATCCCCGGAGGTT
>CALYOL010000092.1 GCA_945231345.1 uncultured Porphyromonadaceae bacterium | reverse complement strand
TCACTAAATGTGATTGTAGTCTCATTCCCTCGCAGCACTGCCACAAACAGGAAACAAAATGAAAGTAAAAGTAAAATTTTTTTCATAAAATAATTGGTTTGTTGTTAATATTACAAAATTTTTACAAAGTTACAAAATAATATTGACAAAGAGTACTGTCCGCACAATATTTTAGGAAATTGAATGTAAAATTTTATTGTCGAACACAAATTTTTATTGATGAAGATATGGAATTATATATTGCCCCACTACAAAACAAATCATGAATCCGTAGTTTTGTGCCAATTTGTAGTATATCAATGCCAAAATTTAGCAGTCAGTTTGCGGACGCCGTATCTTTTTGAAAAGGCACACCCCTTTGTTGTGCTGAGTGTCTTTCGTCTGCAATTTGTTTTCAGTGACTTCTTGTCAAATCCAAAATATTGTGCTAACTTTCAATCGGTCGACGATACTACACGTTCGGAGGTAGGTCTTAGACTCCAATTCCGGAAGGCTGACACATTGTAGAAGTACACAGCTTCAAATTCGCCTATTCTTTGAGAAAGTTTTTGTAAAGTGAAAAAATATTCTTAACTTTGCGAAGTATTATACACAATTACATATATCATATGTAGTATTTAACGCAATTTTAACCCTTAAAACAACATCAGCCAATGAAGAAATACTTTTTACCGGCATTTACGCTTCTGTGTGGCATGACAGGATATGCTGCAAATTTATATTTATTTGACAAGGCAGATTTCCTTAGTGGTTATTCTTCTGTTATAGAGGGGATAACACGAGTGGAATTTGCTGCGGATGGCATGTATGCAGTAAAAGACGGGCAACGTATAGCAGTACCAATGGAAAACTTGAAGCATTTCTGTTTTTATTGCGATTCGGAGACGTCTGTGCAGGCACCGGAGCTTAAAACGCAATGTGAGATAAGTGAAGATATGCTGAATGTGAATGCGGCATATAAGATAGATAATATCTCGGTCTATACCGTAGGCGGCATTGTTATGCGAAATGTGTCGCCAAATTCAACAACCGCTACTATATCGCTAAAAGATTTGAGTAAAGGTGTGTATATTGTGCGCATCTCTACAGGTAAGGAAGTGATTACTAAAAAGATTGTCAAATAATTTTTCACACAGCAGATATGAATATTTTTAAAAATACGATATTGATTTCCGCCCTGGTGATATCCTCACAGGGCTCTTATGCGCATAATCCGAGTACGGGAAATATTTACGTCTGGAGTGGCGGTAAAGTGGTGTATAAAGAAAAGGCAAATGTGCTGGAAGACATTCGTCTTTCCGACGACAAGAGCACTATAACATTGCTTGACGCAGACAAGCAGGTGATGTATTCGGCGGCTTATTCGGCTATAGACAGCATCGGCTTTACGCCTGTTTTGCCTAAGGCAGACATACTGGACATTGAATTTTTCGGCGATGGCAGTGCCGTAGATAACTCCCCGATGAGAAATGCCGTCACTTACCATGCTGGAAGTTTAGTGAGACCGTGCTGGAACTATGATTTACAGCGTGTTGGCGTACGCTCGAAGGCGGCATGGGGCGGAAATGACCAGACTTCAGGATATTATAGCATAAATCTTGCTCCAATTTTCGACAAACTCGCAGACGGGTATTCTGTTGAGGCTATAGTAATGACAAATCAGAAGAAGGAAGGTACAGAGGCGAAGTGGTTTAGCAGCCATCAGGGCGGCGGTCCCGGTGGACTTATGGTTACCAAACAAAGTAAACTGACGTTCCTCGTAAACACGACCGGCTCAGGATACGCATGGGGCGCGGAATGTGATTATGACATAAACCAGTATTACCACGTTGTGGGCATATACAGCAAGGCGGAGCAGAAAGTGTATCTATATGTTGATGGCAAGCTAATGGCTACGACAAATGCACTTGGAGACCTTACCAGGCCGGGCAGCGACCAGTCACAGTGGTGGGCTATCATGGGCGACCCGCAAGACGGAAAGGTTGACCAGCAGATGCCGGGTGAAATCTATTCTATCCGCATGTATGACAAGACGCTCAGCCCGATAGAGGTGGAAATGCTTTATGAGAGTGTCAAGCTTTATCCTGAGGTAATGCCAAAAGCTGACATCCTTGATGTGAAATTCTGCTCAAACGGCTCAGCGCTTGATGCTTCACCTACGTGGAACAGCGTGGCGACATATGCAAATAGCACTCTTTCTACATACTGGAATAATGAATATGGCTGCTATGCAGCACGTTCCACATCTAAATGGAATGCTGCAAATACAGGTCACTACCGTATTCCTTTGACAGACGATATGTTTAACAAGCTGTCAGACGGATATACAATGGAAGCAATCGTTATGACCCCTGAAAAAGGTGCTAACGCCGAGGCTAAGTGGATAGCTTGCCATCAGGGAGGCGGTCCCGGCGCAATAATGGTGTCATCAGACAATAGGCTCACATTCTTGCCTCATACATCCACCACACAGTATTGCTGGGGTGCACAGACGAATTACAATATAAACCAATATTACCATGTGGTAGGCGTATACAACAAGTCTGAAAGCAAGACGTATCTCTATGTAGACGGCGAACTGAAAGCAACGGCAACTGCTCAGGGCAATTTGACTCGTCCGGGTACAAATAAATCTTATTTCTGGGCTATTTTCGGCGACCCTCAAGATGGCGAAATGAACCAGTGTATTCCTGGCGATGTGGTCACTTTCCGCCTTTACGACAAGCCATTTGCACAAAGCGATGTCGATATGCTATGGGATAATATTCATACGGGTGGAAGCACAGAGACAAGCGCACGACTTGTGACTGGCATAAATTACGTTTCAGACGTGCATATCAAAAGTGGTGGCAAGTTTGAAATCTATGGCACAGGATATGAAGAGGGTGATCAGGTTCGCTTTACATCCTGCACTAATTCAAACCGCGTATATTATACATACGGATATATCTCGGAATATGGCTATATCGTCAATATGCCGTCTGACATTGTTGCAGATACTTATTCAATGACATTAATCCGCAATAATGAATATCAGAGACTTGGCAATGTGACCTTTGATAAGGTAGTAACTTCGATGCCTTCCCGCGCAAACGTGATAGCTCACCGTGGATATTGGGATAAATATGGCTCTGCGCAGAATAGTCGCGCTTCACTGCAGTTTGCTCAAGATTTGAACGTATATGGCTCCGAGACAGATATTTGGCTTACTACAGACAACGTGCTGATGGTAAACCACGATGCAAGCTATAGCGGTGTTACAATCCAAAATTCCACTTATAGCCAGTGTAAGGACCTTACGCTGAGCAATGGTGAAAAAATGCCGAGACTTGAGGATTTACTTCAGATGACAAAGGATAACCCGAGCAGCACCAAGCTCATAATAGAAATCAAGGGTCACAGCACCACTGCACGCAACCAGGCCGCTGCCGCAAAGGCTGTAGAACTTGTAGACAAGTATGGTGTTGCAGATAAGGTTGAGTACATCTCATTCAACTGGGACGCATGCCTTAAAGTGATTGCATTGCGCCCGAATGCAAAGGTCGCATACCTTGATGCAAGCAAGACTCCCCAACAGCTGAAAAATGCAGGCTTTACTGGTCTGGACTATGAGCAAGGCTCTATGCGTAATAATTCAGGCTGGTTTAATGACGCTCACAACCTCGGTTTGACAGTGAACGTATGGACACTTCGCTCGCATGCAGACATTGTGGATATGATAGACCGTGGTGCAGACTATCTGACAACTGATATGCCCGAACATGCACGCAACGTAAAGCGGCACTACGATATTAATCAGTAATTATTCACGAAATAATACAAAAAATGCCCTGGCGTAATTGCGAGGGCATTTTTTTACTTGAAAAATAGTGCATAATCAAAAAAATATTATTAACTTTGCAGTCGCAAACGGAATCGGGGCGTAGCGCAGTTGGTAGCGCGCCACGTTCGGGACGTGGAGGCCGGCAGTTCGAGTCTGCTCACCCCGACAGAAGGAAAAGGAGATGCATCGTACGGTGCGTCTCCTTTCTGTTATATTATTTCATTAAAACAAGGGAAACGGTGGATTTTGAGTCAAATTAAGATTTAATCCACATTTGGCGTGAAAATCGGCATAAAACATAGCTTTGTCAACTTTATACGGCGATTATTGCTATGAGTTTGCTTCTTTTCCGCCAAAAAATCTGTTTACGATAACAGATAGTGCGCCGTCACCGGTGACGTTGCATGCTGTGCCGAAGCTGTCCATTGCAATGTAAAGCGCAATCATCAGTGCATTGTCTGTGTCGCTGAAGCCTAATATCTGGGTCAGCAACCCGAGTGCCGCCATTATCGCACCTCCCGGAACTCCCGGTGCTGCTACCATAGTGATGGCAAGCATGCAGATAAAGGAGATAAACATGGTGGCGTCGTAAGGCATTCCTTGAACAATCATGAGCGCGAGTGCACAGGCTGTTATTTTCAGCATGCTGCCAGACATGTGGATTGTGGCACAGAGTGGAATTACGAAACCAGCTATGCCGTCGCTCACTCCGAGCTTTCTTGCCTGTGCGAGTGTCACAGGTATAGTGGCTGCGGATGACTGTGTGCCGAGAGCTGTGAAATATGCCGGTAACATCGTGCCAAGGAGCCTGAGCGGGTTTTTGCTGCTGCGAGAGAAAAGGGCAGCAATCGTAAATTGTATTAGCAATACAGCGATGTGAATAACGAAAATCACGATGATTATCTTGACGAAGGTCTTCAGCACCGGAGCCACCTGTCCCGTCACAGTCATATCCATGAAAATGCCGAAGATATACAGTGGAAGTAGAGGAATAATTACGGCATAAATTACCTTTTTGATTATGTCTCGCAACTCACAAAAACCGCGACGCAGGGCAGAGTTTTCGCTCAGGTGGGCGATGCCGAGCCCGAAAAGGAAGGATGTCACCAGCGCAGTCATTACTCCGAGCAGTGGAGGCATTTCAATAACAAAATAAGGCTTGAGCGCATTTTCAGCATTGTTTGCCACGCTTTGCATCGATGTGTCTGCAAGCATAGACGGAAAAATGGTCGCACTTGTAAAATAAGATAGGAGCCCCGAAAACACTGTTGCGACATATGCAAGAATGGCGGTGAAAAGCAACATTTTACCGGCCTTAGCACCTATTTCGCTGATAGCCGGCACTACAAATCCTATGATAATCAACGGTATGCAAAATGTCAGAAACTGGCTGAAACTGGCATTAAAAGTGATGAATACTCTGCTTAGCCAATCGGGAAATATTATGCCGGCGCCAATGCCCAACGCCATTGCTATTATGATTCGAGGCAGCAAGCCGATGCGAGAGAGAAAATTTTTCTTTTCCATTATTTGAACAATATTTTTGCAAATGTAAGAAATAATTCTCAATCTTGTACGAATAAACACCATTTTGACTGAAATATTAAATTCTCGTACACTCTAACTCTTCAATACAGTCTAAAATTCACCTGATAATACGCAAAAAGGCGGGCACATACCGGATGGATGAGCCCGCCTTTTTGATATTTGGTGAATGAAATTTATCGGATTACGACTTTCTGTGAGTGGCTTACAGACTTGCCTGCAACCTTTATCACATATATGCCTGAAGACAGATTAGTTGCATCAAGTGTTGCAGTGTCATCGGCAGTAGTGGCAGAGGCAACTTTTTGTCCAGCCATATTGTAAATAGCAGCATTGAAACCGTCTGCATCAACAGCGAAAATTTCAAATTTGCGGTCTGCTATTTCATTGATAAGGATTGACGCATTTCCATCTGCCAATACTTCAGTTACTCCAGCCATTTCAAGGGCTTTCTTGAGTCCTGCATATGCATCAACTTTTCCGGCAGGTCCCCATTGGTCGGTGTAGTTTGCCGGCTTGATAGCGGTAGATTGGGCTATTTCAGCTATTTCGGCAGGTGTAAGGTTAGGGTTAGCCTGCAGCCAAAGGGCGGCAATACCTGTCATAACCGGCGCTGACATAGACGTACCCATCATAGGAGTGAAATAGTGAGTCTTTCCGTTGACGCTTGCCTTTGCGGTCTTAGGATAATATGTAGAATCATAATAGCCGCTCTGTGTAAAGTAGTATGACATTGCAGACACCAATGAGCAGCCTGGAGCGCAGATTGTAGGCAGATGGCGACCATCTACAAGCTTTCCCCATGAAGAGAAGTCTGTAATATCGCCGATTGTATATCCTGTGTATGGAGCTACGTTTTTGCTGTTGTAAGCACCTACGGAGATAGTGTTTTTTCCGCAAGCCATATTGCTGATTGTTCCGTCTGTTGTTGCCTTGTCATAGCCGGTAGCGTTATTAAACTCACAAAGATAGCCATCGGAATAGACAAATATCTTCTGTCCTTCGCTACCATTTACAATGATGGCAGGGTTAACTGTTGGCGTTGCGAAAGAACTTTTCTTTTTTAATTCAAATTGCATTTCCACCATACGGCGACCGTTGTTAGAGTCAATAGCCTTATACATTCCGAAGAAGCTGTTAGGGAAGTTTGACGTGAAATTGGTATCTGTCAAGTCTCCGGTCTCTACAGCTGTACCCGATGCAACATACTGAATAGAAGAATTTGCCTTGTATGAGAAGAGGATTTCGCCTGTAGATTTGCTGATTATTGCAAATTGCACTTCAAAATCACTGTCGTCTGCACCATATATTACTACCTGACCTGCAGATTGATAGCTTGGATAGTTTGTCTGGAGTGTATAGCTTGCTCCTAAAATGGTTTTCAGCTGAGTATCGGTATTTGTGAGATTTTTTACTACCGCAACATTCAGGTCTGCTTCATTGCCGGCAGAAACGCAAATAGGAATGTCTTTTGCAAGCTCATTGAGGGCTGCAGTAAAATCATCTGTGCCATCATGAGGTCCATAATTGTCACCAAGCGACATATTGATAACAAATGGCTTACCTGCTTCATCGGCATGAGTTTTTATGTCTGTAACAG
>CALYOL010000091.1 GCA_945231345.1 uncultured Porphyromonadaceae bacterium | reverse complement strand
AAATCGGCTTGCAAAGGTACTCATTTTTATTGAGTTAGCAAAATTTTTTAATTCAATTTTTTTGAAAAATTTTTCAATTTGAGGTCAATTAGAGGTTCATTAGGAGGCGATAGGAGTCAAATAGGACCTCGGTTGGAGTCAATTATGAGAGTGCTGTGAGAAGAGAATGGCGGTATGAGGCTCTTAAAGTGAGGATGCTCTTTAGTTGCTTGTTGAGAAGGAGATGATGGAAATGATTTGTAGGTGACAAAATTGAAATTCGCTTAATGAATATGCCAATTCGTTGAAAATTTTTAAAATTTCTAATAAAAGATTGCTGTGTGAGCAAATATTTTTAGTAATTTTGCGGCGTATGAGTGGATACACAAACATATCAACGTATATGATATCTAATAATGGTATGTCAAGCTATTATACATCAAGTAGTTATGCTGTATTTCAGTCTGAAACGGCAGCTGGTCGTCCGTATACTGTCTGCCTGAAAAACAGCACAAATGGGCATGTGGTGCTTAGTTTTCGTGCAGATGCGGTATCAGATGACAGTGGTAATATAACAGAGGGGTATAATGGCTCGTTTGTGTGTCATGACCCGTATGGTGACTATAATTACACATTTGCCAATGACAATGGCTCTCAGGCGATAATTACAGACTACAAGAAAGACAGTTCAGGCAAATGGAGTGTGAGCACGCGAAATCTTACTACAGACGGTATTACTTATTTCCCAATAGGAAACTGTGCTCGAGCGCATCCGTATCCCGGAGGGTATTCAGATGCGGATGTAGTTGGAGACTTTCCGAGTTCGGGCCTTAGCCACCTGAACCAGAATGGCAATGCGACGGGTGACGTGGTAGTGAACACAGACAACACGACATATGTGGAAATGTGGGTATGCTCAACAAACCAGGGCATGGCGTATTATACGTTTGGGGATGTTCCGTCGATAAATCCGAGCTATGTGACCGGGATAGACGTGCCTGAAATGTGTGATTGTAGGATATACCTGGAAGACGGCAAGGTGAAAGTGACGGGAGAAGGCATAAAAGATGTTAATATCATTACAATTTCAGGAATAAAACTTAACTCATCAAACAAAATTCCGTCGAAAGGTGTTTACGTTGTGAGAGTGGTGACGGATAGCGGAAACGTGAAGGTCTCCAAGCTCGTGATAAAGTAAAAGAAAAATATATTTGTTAAAATTAATATTAAGTAGCGATTGTCGCTACGCCCCCTACTATGGTAGTAAAATAATTGGTAATACATAGTTAGAAATCTTCATTAGGTAAAAAATTTTAGGGGTTGTGCGCCTCCCGAAGTGATTCGAGGGGCGCTTTTTTTTAATGAGAGGCGCTTTTTTTTAATTTTAACATTTCGGGATTAAACCATTAGTGTTTAATAGAGTCAAAAAGGCAAATAATAAAACAAACACTAAATAAAAAGCCATCACCGTGAGGTCAGGCTCGAGTTTCAAAATAATAATCGTAATAAACGATATAAAATCCGGAGGTGAGAAGGACTTCACGCCTCCGGATAATTTTTTTTGGGGAAATTCACAACAAAAATGGGTGTTTAAACGTTATAAAATATGGATAAAGTGTGAAAAAAGACAAAAAAGAAAAAAAAACGTTACAAAAGGCGAAAAAAGTGGTCGTAAAATTTTGTTTTTTGAAAATGTATAGATACTTTTGCATAAGCGTTTCGAGGAGAGCCGAGGAGCGTGAGCCAAAAACAACAATTTAAAAACTTAAAAACAGCCTTAAATGCTTACCAAAGCGCCAAAAAGTCAGAAACAACAAATTTTAATAACTAACAAATAATTAATTAACAAACTTATCTAAGTAATTTCAATTATGGAAAAGCCTTCTCAAAACTCTGCACTCGTTGCAGGTGGCAATGTTCGTGGTATCAAGAACGCATTCTTGGTAATCTGTGTTTGTTTTGTAATCGCAGTATGTTTATTCCTCTTCTTCTTCGGTGCACCAAGTCACTTTGAATTTGAAGGAGAATTCAGCGGCGCATCAATGTGGTTTGCAGATGAAACACTTAAGTATCATCCAATTGACCTTGTAGGAACAATCTTCAAGGGCGGTGTAATCGTACCAGTACTTCAGACATTGTTCCTCACAGTAATCGTACTTTCAGTAGAACGTGCAATTGCACTATCAAGCGCAAAAGGTAAAGGCAACATCACAAAGTTCGTAAAGGACGTAAAAGCATGCCTCGTAAAGGGTGATATCGCAGCAGCTCAGGAGCTTTGCAAGAAACAGCAGGGTTCAGTAGCAGCAGTAGTATCAGCAGCACTTGTACGCTACAAAGAAATGGAAGAGAACACAGTTCTTTCAAAAGAGCAGAAAATCGCTAACCTCCAGAAGGAAGTAGAAGAAGCAACTGCAATGGAAATGCCATCACTCCAGCAGAACCTTCCAATCGTAGCAACACTGACAACACTTGGTACTCTTGTCGGTCTTCTCGGAACTGTAATCGGTATGATCAAGTCATTCCAGGCACTTTCAGCATCAGGAGCACCAGACTCAACAGAACTTTCAACAGGTATTTCAGAGGCACTTGTGAACACCGCATTCGGTATCGCAACAGGTGCATTCGCAGTTATTTCTTATAACTTCTACACTAACAAAATCGATAACCTTACTTACGCTATCGACGAGATTGGCTACTCAATCGTACAAACATTTGCAGCTAATCACTAATCCGTATTTTTCCTTAGTTTAAATAAAAATAACCATTTAAAAAGGTAAAATATGGGCAAAGTAAAAATTAAAAGAAAGAGTACGCTCATCGACATGACCGCGATGAGTGACGTGACCGTTCTTTTGCTTACTTTCTTCATGTTGACCTCAACATTCCTTACAAAGGAGCCGGTAACAGTAATCACCCCATCATCAGTATCAGAAATCAAGGTGCCTACGTCCAATGTTGCCTCCATCCTTGTAAGCCCTCAGGGTAAGGTTTTCATCTCAATCCTGGGAGAAGCAGACCTCGCAACATTTGATGAGTCATGGGGCTCAGAGAATGTACGCAAAGAAGCGCTTCAAGCAGCGGCTAAGCGCTATGAAGAGGTAACCGGCAAAAAGACGAATATCACTGCGATGGATTTGGAGAAATTCTCAAAAATCGGTACTTTCGGAGTTCCACTGTCAGTAATGCACGAGTTCCTTGCACTTGACCAGACGAAGCAGGACGAATTTGTGAGTGATATGACAAACCCGCAAGCCGGTATTCCGATGAACGACATCGTATTCCAGAATGGGGATGGTCGTGAGGAAATAACCAATGAGTTCCAAATCTGGATGCGTGCCATCTACAATTCATCAAACGAAAATCTACGTGATGCGATGAAGAAGGGCGAGGGCATAGCAGTGAAAGCGGATGCGGTCACAAACTATAAGACAATCCACGGTGTGCTTGACAACTTGCAGACAATCAAGATGAACCGTTTCAGTGTAATGACTGCTCTTAAAACAGAAAATGATTAATCGTTATGGCACAAATAGAACAATCAGATAAAGGGGGCAAGAAAAAAGGCGCCCAGAAAAAGATGAGTATCCACGTGGACTTTACTCCGATGGTGGATATGAACATGCTTTTGATTACGTTCTTCATGCTGTGTACCACAATGATTAAGTCACAGACCCTCAATATCTCGTTGCCATCAAACGAGAAGATAGAGAGTGAAGAGCAACAGTCTAAAGCAAAGAACTCAGAAGCAATTACACTCATTCTGACCAGTGAGCGTGATGCGAAAGGAAACGTCAAGGAAGACGGTCAGGGCAAGATGAACATCATCTACTACTACGAGGGTAAACCATTCGTAGAGGATAAAGACAAAGATGGCCTCATCGACCCATCACCAGACGGCTATGGCGTAGTCCGCGCAGAACGATTCGTAGGAAATGAAGGTGGTGTAGAGCAAGGAATCCGCAAAATCCTTCATAATAAAAACAAGGAAGCACTTGCAAAAATCAATGAGCAGAAGAAGCTTTGGCGCGACAAGCAGATATCAGACGAAGAATATCAGAAGCGCGCAAAGGAAATTCGTAATGACTCAACACTTGTGCGTCCTGTAGTTATTATCAAGGCGACCCCTGAGGCATCATGGGAAAGCGTGATAACCGCACTGGATGAAATGCAGATAAACCAGATTTCACGTTATCAGATAGATAACATCAACCAGGTAGACTCTGCAATGATTCTTGACTACTTGGCAAAGAACCCAAAACACTAATGTGATGATTGACTATATTATTAACCTATTAAAATCGTAAGAAAATGGCACAAGATGTAGATCTTTCATCAAGAGAGTGGCGCGACCTGGTATTTGAAGGTAAGAATAAGGACTTCGGCGCTTACAAACTCCGTGAGCAGTCTGATGCCCGCCACAATAAATCAGTGTTATATACAATCATCGGTCTTATCGTAATCGCCCTTCTGGTATGGGTATGGAGCCTATACAGTGATTTCCGCAGAGAGCAGAAAGAGGCAGAACTGAAGCTTCTTGCTGAGCAGATGGAAATGGCCGCCCTACAGGAAGAGGAGGAAGAAGCTGAAGAAGAGGAAGAAGTGCAGCAGCGCGTAGAAGAGCAGAAGCCGGAAGTACTTCCTGAAGAAGTTCTTAATACAATGAAGGCAACAGAAATCGCCATCGCAGATGACGATGAAGTTGTAGAAGAAATTAAGTCTCAGGATGAAATCAAGGAAACTCAGACAGCGATAGGTAGCACAAACTTCGACAAGGGTACTGATGATTTGAACGTAGTACGCGAATACAAGGACGAGGTAATCGTAGAAGAAAAGAAACCGGAACCCGAACAAGTATTCCAATCAGTAGAGCAAATGCCTCAGTTCCCAGGTGGAGAAGCAGAACTTATGAAGTACATAGCAGACCACCTTCGTTACCCAACTATGGCAGCCGAAAACAATATCCAAGGCCGTGTAGTAGTACAATTCGTTGTAACTAAGACAGGTGCTATTGGTGAGGTAAAGGTTGTTCGTAGCCGTGACGTAGATTTGGACAAAGAAGCAGTACGCGTAGTAAAGTCACTGCCTAAGTTTATCCCAGGCCGTATGAATGGTCAGCCGGTGAACGTATGGTATACACTACCAATCAACTTCAAGCTTCAAGGCGTATAATCTAAGATAATCCTACTATAAAAAGCTCGACACGAAAAGTGCCGGGCTTTTTTTGTAGGCATAGTATAAAAAGGATGTGAAAAGGATGCTCATTTTATGTAAAAAATAGGAAAGATTAGCGATAAAATTCGTAACTTTGCAGTATAAATCAGATAAATAAAGATTTAACCTTACATATACATCGATTATGAAACTTTTCGAGAAACTAACAGCAAAGGCCAAAGGCAATCGCCAGCGCATAGTATTACCTGAAGGCACAGAACCACGTACACTCACCGCAGCAGACCGCATTATCGGTGACGGAATAGCAGATATCACTCTAATAGGAGACCCTGCAGACATCCGCAGAATGGCAGCGGAAATGAAACTCGACAATATCCAGAACGCACATATCGTAGACCCGGCAGATGAAAAGGTCATCGACAAATACGCTCCGCTATTCTATGAGCTCCGTAAGAAAAAAGGCATCACAATGGAAGAGGCACGCCTGACAACGGCAAATCCTCTTTACCTTGGCTGCCTAATGGTAAAATCAGGGGATGCAGACGGTCAGGTGGCCGGAGCGATGAACACGACGGGGAATGTGCTACGCGCAGCGTTCCAGGTGATAAAGACACAACCCGGCATAGACGTAGTATCCGGTGCATTCCTGATGCTACTGCCGGAGGATAAGCATTTTGGAACAGATGGCATACTTGTTTTTGCCGACTGTGCTGTAGTGCCGGACCCAACGGCAGCAGAACTTGCACAGATAGCAGTGTCAGCGAGCCAGACAGCACGCGACATAGCAAGCATAGAGCCACGCGTTGCAATCCTGAGTTTCTCAACAAAGGGCAGTGCAAAGCATGAGCGGGTGAACAAGGTGATAGAAGCGACGAAAATTGCGCATGAAATGGCACCTGAACTTATCCTTGACGGAGAATTGCAGGCAGATGCAGCCATAGTGCCAATCGTATGCAATACAAAGGCACCAAACTCACCGCTCAGCGGACGTGCAAATGTGCTTGTGTTCCCGTCGCTTGAGGTAGGCAACATTGCATACAAGCTTGTGCAGCGACTTGGCGGCGTAGAGGCAGTGGGTCCTATACTTCAAGGTCTTGCAGCCCCAGTAAACGACCTTTCCCGCGGTTGCTTCCCGGAAGATATCTATAAGACAATCATCATGACTTGCAACCAGGCAATCGGACTAAAGGAAAATAAGTAATTAACCATAAATCGATTTCGTAAATAAAATGAAGATATTAGTATTAAACTGTGGCAGCAGCTCAGTAAAATATAAACTCATCGACACATCAAACGGCAATACTCTCGCAGAGGGAGGAGTAGAGAAAATCGGTCTTGAAGATGGCTTCCTGAAGTATAAGATGTCTGATGGCAGCAAGAAAATTGTGGAGCTTGGCAAGACAGACCATAAGGGTTCTGTAATGGCAATCCTAAACAATCTGACAGATGCCGAGGTAGGCTGCATAAAGAGCTATGACGAGATAGACGCAGTAGGTCACCGCCTTGTGCATGGTGGGGAGAAATTCAGCAAGAGCGTTAAGATAGACGACAGCGTGATAGCAATGGTGAAGGAGTGTTATCCTCTCGCACCACTCCACAACCCTGCAAATATAACCGGTGTGGAGGCAATTCTCTCAATTTTGCCAAACGTGCCGCAGGTAGGAGTATTTGACACAGCGTTTCACCAGACAATGCCGGCGAAGAGCTATATGTATGCCCTTCCATATAAGTATTACAAGGAAGATGGAGTACGTCGCTATGGATGTCATGGGACGAGCCACCGCTATGTATCATGTCTCTTATACACATCTCCGAGCCCACGAGACCTCTCTACATCTCGTAT
>CALYOL010000090.1 GCA_945231345.1 uncultured Porphyromonadaceae bacterium | reverse complement strand
GCCTTTTTGTGTTTAGGCATTGTGAACTGGAGAAGGATGAAACCTAAGATGCCAGCGAGGAGTGAGCCAACCACGATACCGAGCTTGGCATGATTGAGGAGCTCGATGTTGTTGCCGAATGAAAGGTTTGCAATGAAGAGAGAGACGGTGAAACCGATGCCTCCGAGGACAGAGACAGCAGCAATCATAGACCATGTAGAGCCTGCGGGTTTAGGCGTGAGTCGCAATATGATAGCGAGCCAAGAGAAGGAGAAAATTCCCAAAAACTTGCCGACAACAAGACCTAAAATGACAGCGAGGCTTACACCTTCGAAAATAGTGGAGGGGTCCATGTCAAGCAGGAAAATACCGGCATTTGCGAAGGCAAAGAGCGGAAGAATAAAATAGTTTACGACAGGGTGGAGAGTATCTTCAAGGTCTTGCAGCGGTGAAATCACTTTGTCTGACATAGATTCAACCTGCTTAAGGAGGTCCAGCTGCTTAGTGGAGAGAGTTACTTTTTCTTTAAGAGCGCCGTAGTCGTCGACAGTGAACTGTGAGATAGCGTTACGCATAGAGCGGACGTATTTACGAGGGTCGAAAAGCGGTTTAGCGGGGATAGTGAAAGCGACGAGGACTCCAGCGATAGTGGAGTGTATTCCAGAGTTAAGGAATAGATACCACACAGCGATACCAATTCCGAAATAGAAAGCCTTGCTCTGAATTTTCGCTCTTGAGCCGAGGAATAGCAAAACGAGGAGTCCGAGGCTGATGAGAATAGGGATATAGTCGATGTGAGTGGAATAGCAGGTGGCAATGACAATGATACCGCCAATGTCATCAACGACCGCGAGAGTGGTGAGGAAAATTTTTAGAGAGATAGGCACGCGCTTACCGAGCATAGCGAGGACACTGATGGAAAAAGCGATGTCGGTAGCCATAGGAATTGCAGCGCCATGAGTGAAGTCAGTGCCGGCACTGAGGTAAGAGAAAATCAGGACAGGCACAATCATACCTCCACAAGCGGCAATGATAGGTAGCAGCGCCTTACGGAAAGAAGACAGCTCACCGACCATCACTTCGCGCTTAATTTCCAGCCCGATGGAGAAGAAGAAAACAGCCATTAGAGCGTCGTTTATGAACTGCAGCATATTCAGTGGCTCACCGCCATGGCTGAAAAGATTGAAAGAGCCGATTTTCAGTGAAACCTCCCATGTGCAGAAGTCGAGGTAATATCCACTGATGGCGGGGATGTTAGCGACGATTAGTGCGAGAATAGTAGCACCGATAAGTACGTTACCACCGGAAGCGTGACGCTTAACAGCCTGACGTGCAGCGTAGAAAACGTATCCCGGTGAGAAAAACCTAACTTGTTCTTTTCCTTGTTCTTGTTCTTTTTCTTGAGTCATCTTTTTTACAGTTTAAGAGTTATCCGAGAAACGGGATTTCAGGATAGAGTTCCAGGAATCACGTTCACGGTCGAAAATCCAGCCCCACTTGTTGAAGTACCTAAAGATGTTCACGATATGAATCCAGAGCAATTTCACATTGCGGTAAGATTCGGCTCGGTGAAAGTGGGTTACAGTTTCGAAAGGATAATATAAAGTTTTGAAATTTTTGTGCATTCTACGAGAGATGTCGATGTCTTCAGGATACATGAAGAAACGTTCATCAAAAAGTCCAACCGTCTTCAGCGCGTCTACCCTGAAGAAAAGGAAACTACCCTGATGGTAAGGGATGTCTTGCACTTCGTCGTGAGAAAGAGGCTTAAGGAGATATTCATCAAGCCTCATTCTGCACCAGGAATCCGGCAAAAACCGGCGGCAGAAGAGGTCGAAAGGAGTTGGCAGTAGCCTGACGGTGTATTGAAGCGAGCCGTCAGGGTTAAGCATTTTAGGGTGAAGTTGCCCAATAGTATCGTCGGAGTCCATGAAATCAGCGATACGGTCGATGATTTCAGGGTCAAAAATAATGTCGGAGTTGATGACGAGGTGGTATTTATATCCGGCAGCGATAGAGCGACGAATGGCGATATTGTGTCCAGCACCATACCCGCGGTTTTCGCTTGCGATATAAACAGTGTTTTCATATTGGCATACAAAGTCAGCGATACGCTTCTCCGAGCCGTTATCAACTATGAAGATTTGAGAAATACGGGGCGATGTGAGGCAAGAGAGGCATTTGCCCAGCTCATCAAGAGAAGTATGATATGTGACAATAGAAACGCCAATCATCGCTAAAAGTTTTTATTTATAAACACTAATCATCGCATAATGGTTTTGGCAAGAAACTTGATAAACCATAATCCGAGGTAAGAAGCAAGAGCCCCGACCTTGTTTTTCAGCCTCACCTGAGAGTCGGCGAGTTCATATCGCCGAGATTTAGTAATGACGTCAAAACATCGAGCCACAGTATCGGGAGCGTGTGTGTTGTTTTGGTAAATGAGGCAAAGCATATTGAAATGGGCACTAAACCTGCGGTCACGGGCAGCAGATTCGAGGTCAGTGCCTTTGAATTTGGCGTAAATGCCATCAACGATGTCTAAAACGTCGAGTCTCTTAAGAGAGAAGACATTCAAGATGCTACCCGGAGTTCTGCGGTAAAAATACAAAGGGACTTTGCACCAAGCGACGTTCTTGACGTTTTCAAAAATTCGGGGAGTTATTTCCAAATCTTCGTAAAGCAACCCCTCTGCAAATCTGACGTTGTCAAAGAGATTTTTTCGGAAAAGTTTCCCCCATGCAGACGACGTGATGCCTTTCTGATAAAGCATTTGTAGAAGAGTCTGCTCAGAGGATAAAACCTGAGGAACGATATTATCTGCGGAATTGCATAATTTGTTCTTGTCAGAAGAGAAATCAACGCAAGCAATATCGACATTTTGCTGCGAAATGATTTTGTGGAGAAACTCGATATAGCAATCGGAGATAAGGTCGTCGGAGTCAACAAAAGTGATGTAATCACCGGAGGCGATGTCTAAAGCGGCATTACGAGCGGCGGAGAGCCCTTTGTTTAGCTGGTGAATAACCTTAATACGGTTGTCTTTTAGCGCATAAGCGTCGCAGATTTGTTCAGAGCCGTCGTCAGAGCCGTCGTCAACGAGAATAATTTCGAGAGAATTGTAGGACTGGCGCAAAACGCTATCCACACATTCGTGCAGATAGCGTTTAACGTTGTAAACCGGAATTATGACGGAAATCAGTCCCATTATTGAAATTAGTCTTTAATCTTGAGCATCACCGGTGCAGACTCGTTGTTAACGCGGTCCAGAGCGGTGATAAATACGTATTTAGGAATTGAGCCATTTAGCTCAAAAGAGTTTTCGTAAGTGATAGCGAGAATGTTTTCAGGGTCAGCAGTGACGTAATCAGCTTCGTCGCTGTCTGAAGCGTAGATGACGAAGTGAGTGACGTCAGTGGCCTTTCCTTTGATAGCAGGTTTGTCCCACGAGATGATGTTAGCGTCAATCTTAGCACCTGTAACGGCAGCGGGCGCCTTAGAGTTAATCCAAGGGTAAGAAGGGACGAGAGCAATTGTAGACTGCAAATCGTTTGCGAGGGAGTCAGCTACACCGAGGTAGTTTTTTGTAATAGAATATCCCGGCCACCAGCAGTTACCTTGAACGTTAGGGAGTTCGCGAGATAGCTCAACTTTATGTTTGAGCTGCGATTTTTCAGTGGAAGGAGCGAGGTCAGGCTTATCCATAGTTTTGTTAACGTCTTGTCCGAAATACATGTGCCTGCCGTTTGCGTTTTCGTTCCACCACTTAGCGAGGACGAGAGTAGAAGCCTTAGGGTGCTCGAGTTCCCAGTAAAGCTGAGGGAGCATGTAGTCGCACCAACCGTTTTTAGTCCACAGGAGGACGTCGGCATAAAGGGCGTCGTAGTTTTGCAGTCCGTTAGTCTCGCTGCCACGAGGGTCGCTTGATTTATTTCTCCAGATACCGAAAGGACTAACGCCAAATCGAACCCAAGGCTTAGTTTCAGTAATGACATCGTGAATGTCTTCGATAAGGATATCGACGTTTTGTCGACGCCAGTCACCGCGGTTCATACCGTCGCCGAGTCGATTGTAAGAAGCATTGTCAGGGAAGTCGGCACCGGCTACGGGGTAAGGGTAGAAGTAGTCGTCCATGTGGATACCGTCTACATCGTATCGAGAAATGATGTCGAGAATGACGTCTTCGATAAACTGTCGGTTTTCAGGTAGTCCCGGGTCGAAATACATTTTACCGTCGTATTTCACAAAGCGGTTAGGGTGCTTGTAGTAAATATGGTTTTTAGGTAAAACTTCAGTTTTAGAAGTAGTCACGCGATAAGGGTTAAGCCAAGCGTGAAGCTCCATACCACGTTTATGAGATTCTTCAATCATGAATTGCAGCGGGTCCCAAGCAGGAACAGGCGCTTTACCAGCCACTCCAGTCAAGAAACGGCTCCAAGGCTCGAGGCTTGACTTGTAAAACGCGTCGGCAGAAGGGCGAACCTGGAAAATGACGGCATTAACGCCAGCGTCCTGAAGCAAGTCGAGCTGGTTTGTGAGGTAATCACGCGTTTCAGCAGGCGTCATTCTTGCATATTGTCCCTGATGGACAGTGTGAATCCAAGCACCTCGAAATTCGCGTTTAGGATTTTGCGCGAAGGTGGAAAAAAGAGTCAATGCTACGAGAGCAAGGAGAGAAAAGAGCTTTTTGTTCATGATAAATAAAGTTTTATGTTGCGAATTTAGTGATTATTCTTAAGATTATGAAAGATTGTTGCCATATTGACCAAATAATTCAATAAAAAGGCAAAAATAAAGCTTAAATAGATGAAAGATATCGATATAAATCGTGAAGAGGCAGCCCCATTACGTTGTAATAGCATCCATTTATGCCCTTGATACCGATATATCCAATCCATTCCTGAATGCCGTAAGCACCGGCTTTGTCGAAAGGCGCGTATTTGGTGACGTAATAATCTATTTCAGAGTCAGTGAGGTTGTCGAAATGGACTTCTGTGGTTGTGGAAAAAGAAGTTATACCAGAAGATTGCAAGATAGACACGCCAGTGACAACGAGGTGAGTTTTCCCAGAGAGCTTTCGCAGCATATCAGCGGCAGCCTTTTCGCCTCCGTGAGGCTTTCCGAGGACTTCACCGTCGCAGATTACAACAGTGTCAGCTGTAATGATAATCTGCCCGGGTGTGATGACGTCTAAGTAAGCGGCAGCTTTTTCTCGAGAGATAAATTCAGCGACGTCTTCAGCTTTGAGGTTTTCCGGATAAGTTTCGTCAATGTCTCTGGGCTCGATAAGTTGAATGTCAATGTCTAATTCCTGTAGCAGCTGTCTTCTGCGAGGAGACGCGCTTGCAAGGTATATTTTCTTGTCTGTGATTAAAGCCATGTTTTTTGCTATTTTATGCAAAGGTACGGCAATTTGAGCAAATGAACAAGAAACGGCAATAAAAAAGAGCCAAAAGGGAAAACTGAACTGCACTCCAAAAGTTTTGTGTCTAACTTTTTGGGGTCACTTCAAAACCCGAATGGCTCTTTACACAAAGGAATAAAATATCAAAAGTTATTTTTTGAGATAATTGTCGATGTCTTTTGCGGCTTTACGCCCTGCGGCAATGCATCGAACCACGAGGCTTGCACCAGTGGCGGCGTCACCTGCGACAAAAACGTTTTCAGGGAATTGTGGCTGCTCCGGCTTGAGAAATCCCATAGCGAGGAGGACAAGGTCAGCTTTGATAATTTCTTTTTTGCCGGTTGGCTTCATGATAGGTCTGCCACCGTCGGGATTAGGGAGCCATTCCACTTCTTCCACTTCAACGCCGGTGACTTTGCCATTTTCGCCGATGAATTTGTTAGAAGCGAGGCACCAACGGCGTTCGCAGCCTTCGAGGTGACTTGAGCTTGTCTTTAGAACGACTTGCCACATAGGCCAAGGAGTTGCGGGGTTTTTGCCAACGGGCGGCTTAGGCATGATTTCTATTTGAGTGACAGAAGCGGCTCCGTGTCGGTTGCTTGTGCCGATGCAGTCGCTTCCGGTGTCTCCGCCACCGATAACGAGGACGTGTTTGCCTTTTGCAGAAATACGTTCATCCTTAGAGAAAGTCTGTCCTGCAAGAATACGGTTTTGCTGTGCGAGCAATTCGAGGGCGAAATGGATACCTTTCAGTTCACGTCCCGGAATATTCAGGTCGCGCGCCTGTGGGGTGCCAGTACAGATGCAATATGCGTCGAAACCATCCGGGAGCTTAGTGACGTCGATTTCAGCGTTGACTACAAATTTTACGCCTTCCTGCTCCATAATGTCCACCCGTCGGTCGATGATAGCCTTGTTGAGCTTGAAGTTAGGAATGCCGAATCGAAGGAGTCCGCCGATATATTCGAGTTTTTCAAAAACAGTGACATCATATCCCATTTTGTTGAGGTTGTTAGCAGCAGCAAGTCCGGCGGGACCGGAGCCGATGACGGCAACTTTTTTCCCGTTACGGTCGTATTGCTTAGGCTGTACGAGTCCTTCACGGAAAGCAGCCTCAGCGATAGCACCTTCGTCTTCACGAATAGTGACAGGAGCGTCCATGCTGAGCTTAAGAACGCAACTCATTTCGCAGAGAGCCGGGCAAATACGCCCGGTAAACTCCGGAAAGTCGTTAGTGAGAGTGAGTATTTCATATGCTTCCGCCCATTTTCCTTTATATAGGGCGTCTTGAAATTCGGGAGGTCTGTTACCGAGAGGGCAAGCCCAGTGACAGAAAGGGACGCCGCAGTCCATGCAGCGAGAAGCCTGTTGCCGGCGTTCAGAAGTGTTAAGAGTCTGTTCAACTTCACCAAAGTCTAAAATACGGTCGTGAAGAGGGCGATAGCCGGCTTCCTGGCGAGGAATAGTAAGGAATGCTTTAGGATTTCCCATTTTAATATCTTGTTAATCTGATAAACCTCAATTAGTAATCTCTCTGAACTTCAGCGATTTTCTGCTGTAGTTTCTTCATCTGCTCCTCAGCGAGAACACGCTTGTACTCGATAGGAGTGACTTGAATAAATTCGTCGACGTATTTGCTCCAGTTGTCGAGCATAGTACGCGCGAGCTGAGAGCCAGTGTAAAGGTAATGCTGGCGAACAAGCTCGTGAAGCTCTTTACGAGCGGTAGAGTCGTCGAGGAGAGACAGTTCAACCATTTCCATGTTGCAGAA
>CALYOL010000089.1 GCA_945231345.1 uncultured Porphyromonadaceae bacterium | reverse complement strand
GCTCGGAGATGTGTATAAGAGACAGCTCTATTATTGGACAAAAGACGGCATTACGGATACGGGTATATCTTCATGCGCCGGTACTGCTATTACCAATGATGATGCGGGAAATATCCTTATACCGAGTTCTTATTTTGCAGCAGGCATGACGACCCTGAAAGTGTTGCCAGCAGGAGGAGCCACATTCAGCAGCGTATCGCTAACATTCCCGGATGACATTACGGCAAATCAAATGCAGTATATGGGCAAGGCAATAGGCGACGTAATGAGTGAAGAAGGTGGTGCTGTATTCATGTTTGTTTCAGGCTCTACAAAAGTGGCAAAATTCATAATAGCAAATGGAGTTCAGAAGTCAGTATCATCAATAGACGTGTCTGAAATCACAGCTGATGGTCAGTCAATAGCAATTCCTCTTACAAACAATATCAATAGTGATGAAATAGCAGCGAGAGCAAGGCAAAACCGTCATTTCTATACCAATACGTCAGGCTCATTTGTATCGCTAAATGACAATGGCATATCAACGACTCAGGGAGGAACTCTGTTTACGTCAATAAAAACTCTGTTTGCAATAGAACCTGTAGGAGACGCTTATCTTGATGGGTTCCAGATAGTGAATGTAAAAGAGAATAGTATTGTAGCAAAACATGATGCTGAGCTTACGACGCCAGCCTGCAAGCCAAATGCAAACTGCATATGCGCAGAAGAGGTCTCTCATGGAATAGTCAGGATTTACCAGTATGTGCCAGGACAGTATGCGGCTCAATATACACTTACGATACAAGTGTCGGATGGTGTGGATAATGTGCATGTCTTGCCGGCGAAAATGCAAGTGTCTGTTGATGGAGATGTGTTGAGAGTATCGGGTGTAAATGCGGAAGCAATAGACGTATATTCAATTTCCGGCTCTCATGTTGCTTCAATCAAGGGCACTCAAGAAGTAGCTATAAACAATCTTACACGAGGTTTCTATCTTGTAAGAGTGATAGATGAAGGCGGCATGGTGCACAGTGCAAAGTTTTGCAAGTAAAATTTTGTTTCAATAATCAATGTCAATAAAAAATGCGCGGCATGAAGCTGCGCATTTTTTATTGTTATTGAGTTGATTAGTATGCAAATATAAACCCGGCAGAGAAAGTTTTGAAGCCCGGTCCATGGTTGTCTCGAAGGACATCCATTGGTGAGTATTTGGCGTAGATTCCGAGGTTAGAGGTGAGATTGATAATTCCGATAAAATCGACTGTGAATTTGCTGTGTCCGATGTGGTTTGTGGTTTCTTTAACTTCAATACCCTGTGTGTCGAGCCAAGAAGATGAGAGGCTTGCGTGGGAGTTGTAGTTTAAAATAGCACCTGCGGATAACGCAAATTTAGAAATGCCATATTTGCCATGTGTAAATGTGTGTTTGTATATAATCGGGAATCCGAGTGAGAAAACTTTAAGTCGAGAATATTTAGGACGGCAGTCATCTGGGTAAGGGGCAAGGTCTATTCCATTGTTATCAGAGGATGTGAATCTGACATTTTTTGTAGAGCGATAATTTCTCCAATCGATGCCAATGCCGATAGAAAGAGAGTTTCTTTTAGCCTTGTCGCGAAATTTTACGGCGAGCATGTTAAGCCAAGAGATTTCGTATGATTTTTGCGGTTCAATGTCCATTGCGCCTGGCATCCCGGGTGCGGTAACAAAACCAAACAAGAGTCCGCCTGACGTGAGGAAGCAATTCTCGTCTTCATCGTGGAAAGAGAAGGGGTTGCTGAAAAGTTGTCGAGACTTAATTGCTGAATTGTCGGGATATTGCTCAAAGTAAGATGAGGTGAAAGTAGAATCATTTTCAGTACCTATGATAGTGACTTTAAGCCCTTTTTGAGTTTCAGTTATCGTTATGTTTTTAGGTGAATTAACGATTAGAATGGTGTCACTTTCGGTGATGTTTTGTGCGAAAGCGTTTGCAGCGAAAAGAGCGGCTGAGAAAAGTGCTATATATTTCATAATAGAATTATTTTAAAGAGAAAATTAGAAGTTTAGTGTAATACCTGCAGTGATGCTTTTAACGTCCGGTCCAAAACCATTGTCAAACATTTTAGAAGCGGTGTATCTCACAAAAGCACCGACTGCGTCTTTAAATCCGACAGTTGCGTAAAGGTCTATGGTGATAGGCTTTTGGTGCAAACCTTTGAACGTATGCTCGAAGTATGTGTTGTCGGATTTAAATTTGGTTGTAGCGGTGGTGTAAGTGTTGAAGTTGAGGATAGCTCCACCGGAAATGGCAAAATTATGGTAGATTTTTTGTGTTAAGAGAACCGGGATTTGCAGATAGAAAGAACCTATTCGAGAGCTGCAGTCTGATATTTCAGAGTCGGCAGGAATGACAGACAGGATTCGGTCTGAGCCAGATTCAAGGAAAAAGTCGCTTTTTAGTGAATACTGTCTGTAACCAAAACCTAAACCGGTGCTTATGGAGAAGCCTTGACAAGTGGGAGTGTAAGTAATTCCTCCGAGTTGCATAATGCCGAGTTCAATAGAAGTGGATATAGCCTTGTTGCCTTCACATGGAGCCGCGATGCCGAAATAAATGTTACGAGCGACGTCGTATTCAATGACCTCTTTGCGGTTTTGATTATGCGTGAAAGGGAAGTTTGCGTTTAGTATAAAATCATCGACATCAATAGAGTCTGTTTTCGAAACCTGAAGCTGATAAAAATATTCAGGGTTATCCTTGTCACCGAAAATTGTGATAGTGCTATTGCCTTCAGTAGAACGCTGAATTAGAATTTGTTTTGAGTTGTTGATGACTTTAACAGTGTCTGCAACGACATTGTTGTCTTGTGCAGAGAGACAAGCTGCAAACAAAAGAGATGCAGCAGTGATGAGAAATCTGTGGTACATAATATATGGTGTTAAACTATTTTTTAATCAATTTAGAAACAGTATCGTATGAGGCATTTCCTTCGATGAAAATAACGTTAATTTTATCTCCGCCTTTTGGTTTTTGGTTAAGGTAAATGAGATACCTGTTTTTCTTACCGTCAGGAGGCAGCTGGTAAAAGCCGAGGTAAAGAAGTCCATCCTTATATAATACAGTCTTTTCGATAGCTTTTGCGCCATCGGCAGTTACGAGTGGCTCAATGAAATTGGCTTCGTCGAAAACGTTTGTCAGTTTTAGTGTACGAATGAGTGAAATGCCTTTGTCTTCAAGGTCGTCGTTACCCTGAATAAGAGTTTCGGCAGCAGCGGGGTTGTTGTGATATCTACCGCCGAAAATCTTGTCAATTTGGAGACCGTCTTGGCAGAATGCTTCGGCGGAGCACAAGATGGTGATTATTAAAGAAATAAATAGTCTGTTCATGGCTGTGAATTTATAGCGTCAGAAAAATCGTTAATGCTTTCAAAGATGGTCTGCTCCATTATCGAGTTAGCCTCGGCAGCGTCGTTGATTTGCTCGTAGAATATGTTAAGAGCCGTATTTTCATCGTCAGAGATATTACCGGCGATGCAGGAGAAATATTCCTGATTGGGCTTGCTCGGTATGAAATATGCTATTCCGATAACGGCGATGACTGTAATAGTGGCAGCGATGCTGATAATGCGCCGCAATGCAAATCTCTTCTTGCGAGACGAAGCCTTTTTATTCATGGCAAAGAGTGAGAAGTAAGCTCTTGCCTCGTCAATCTTAGGAGAAGAGTAGGGTATGTTGACAAGAATCTGCCGGAGTATTTTTTCTTCGTCAGGCGATGTCTGCGCATCAAAGAATTTGTCGATGAGCTCATGAATATTCTCAAGAGTTGTGTTGTCTATTTGTCCCATAGTTGTTTATTATAAATTTCGCGCACTTTTTTACGAGCGCGGCTAAGTATTACTCTAATGTTGTTTTCAGAAAGATTGTGGAATGCGGCTATTTCGTCAAATTCCCATCCGTCACGGTCTCTTTGATATAGAATTAGCTGTTGCTGTGGTGAGAGTTCCCGGCGGATGATGTCGTTAATATCATCAATGGTTGAAATTGAGTCAATATCATCAGCGGGAACGTCGGGCAAAACATCAACGTGCTCCGTATTATGGGATGCAGAATGGCGCAATGCGTCAATGCTGAGATTTTTAATAGCTGTGACCATAACGCCAGTGGCATGCTTTTCGTCTTGAAATCTGTCGCTTCTGCTCCAGAGTTTTAAAAACATATCCTGCAAAGCATCGTTTACTTCATCGTCGTCCTCGAGAAATCTTATTGAGATATCCCGAAGTCGGTCTCTAATTTTAAGAAATAAAGAAGTGAAGTTTTGCTTGTCCATGATTGTTTTTAGTTTCTTTGTACTATAGACGCAATGAGTGTGATTTTGTTACATGAATAAGCAAAATTTTTTGTAAAATAATTAGTATCCCTATAAAATCAGTAATAGGTTGTCTCCCGACAACCTATAACCTAAACCTTTATCTTAATCTAATACTATGAAAAACACATTGCAAAGATACGGCGATATTTTGAACTATGCAAATGCTTGTAACTAAAATGTATTAAAGAATTTTGTGCTGAAACTGTTTATTGAAGAGGGTTTGAGTGTGTATAATGTTGAAATTTAGCTACTTGTATACGAATGAGAAATGTATAATAATACAAAATTGTTTACACTATTTAACTATCGTGGAGGATAAAATTAATGATTATTAACACAAATAATTTTTTAAAGCAATGCATATAAGCAAAGCCAGTAAGATTACCGGTGTAAAAGATGTGAGATATTAAGTGTAATTCTGTATTTTTATTTATTGGATGTTAGTTGTGAGAAAAGGTCGAGGAAGTCTTTTCTGTTTTTAATTATGATTAGTGCGTTATTAAATTCAATGAGTCCAATAGCACGAAGAGCTTCCATAGCGGCATTGTATTCAGTTTCTGAGATGTTGAAAAACTCAGGAATGGAGTTACGGTCGGTAGTAAGTGAGATTTCGGATGAAAATCTCTGTGTGTTAATGCTGATTAAATAAGCAATTCTTTGCGCAATAAAACCTGAAGAGAACTGAGTGCAAGAGTTAATTTTGCTTTGTATTGAAGCAGAGAGGCTGTTGAGATAGTTGAACATGAAAATCTGGTTGCCTGCAATTATTTTCATATAATCGAGTTTGTCAATTTGTAGGACATTGATGTTGTCTATAGCTGTGGCATCGCAAGGAAATGTTGTGTCTGTGCCGAATAGATATTCAATGCAAAGAGAAGTCGGTGCTTGAAACGTTTGTGAAAGAGTGATAGAGGTTCCGTTCATGGGGTTTGAAAATTCGGTTTTGGTGTTCACGGTACCGTCTAATATGCAGTTGATGTGGGTGCATGGGTCACCAGCGGAGAATAGTTTTTCTCCTTTAGCAAATTTGACGAAGTGAAACTTTGTCTTGCCTGAAATTTCGAGCATTTTGGCTTTGCTTACACCAGTGAGCAGTGGAATGCTCATTATTTTGCTATAAATATCTTTCATGTGTTCAAAATTAACGGAGTACGAAAAATTGTCTGCGATTGTTATGTGTCTTTATTCTATATAAGAAATTGTAGAATGGTCGGTATAATATAAATAACGGCATCAGCCAAGCACTGACGTGAATATTTAGAATTTTAGCAGCCTTTTTCCAAGCATAAATTGTGGTCCACCAAAATGGAATTGCGATAAAGAAGAGCGCAATGGCGGGGATTAAGTTGGGAAGCGATAGCCAAATAGTAACACCTGTGATAATTAGCCATATCCATGTGATGAGAGAGCCGAAAGCCATAATGTTTCTGCCAAATGGAGAAGTGAGGTGGCGAGTGTAGATGTTTCTCTGTTTCATAATGGAATGGTATTTAGTGGGCATGGTGTAGTCACAAGAGACGAGGCTTTCATTGCTTAAAATGATTGCCGAGTTGTCGGCGTTTGCGAAAAGTCTAACGAATATGTCATCGTCGCCATAGTTTAGATTTAAGTGACGAGAAAAACCTTTAGAATCAAAGAAAAGGCTTTTGCGGTATCCCATGTTGTAAGTGGAGCAGCGATAAAGTCTTCCAAAGAGAGCGGAGGAGAAAGTGGTGATACGGTCGGCGAGCATGTCGAAGCATTTGAATTGTCCAAGGATTTTTTTGCATTTGTTGTTTGGAACACTGTTTCCGATGACAACATCTTTTCCTTTAGCGAACTCGGTGCCGAATGAAGATAGCCATTTGTCGGATTCGATTATAGCGTCGGCGTTTGTGAACACTACATAGTCGTATTGTGCGGCTTTTACTCCGAGGGTGATGGCGAGTTTTTTTGGACTTATGTTGTCGGCGCACTGTGGGATGAAAGTCTGGTATAGGTTTTTGTGGGTGAGGGAGAGGTAATTGAATACGTCTTTAGTGTCTTCAGAGCCACCGTCGTTAATAAGAATTACTTCAAAATCCGCGGCGTAATTTTGTTTTAGAATTTGTGGGAGGAGTTTAGCGAGTCGCTCGGCGTTGTCCCGGCAATATACAATGACAGAGACCGGCGGAACGAGCGAGTCGGTTTCGTTGTCAGATTTAATATTTTTAACTTTTGAAATAAAACTGCGATGAAACGTGGCTATATATATAACTATCAATAAGTTAACAGCCAATAAAATCAATACTATGAGTGGAAAATCAAATATGAAAGTCATTATACAAATAATTTTAGTACAAAGTTAAGCATAAAATGGCTACCTTTGCAATCTGAAAAGCATTTTTTTGATAAAAAAGGTGATTTTGGAAAAAATATCGGATTAAAACACAATAAAACCGATGTGTTAATCGTTTAAAAAAAGAATAAATAAAATATATCGATATTGATATGGTAAAAAGACTAATTCTCTGTGCATCTGTTGCATTAATAATGGCTTCCTGCTCCAGTAGCAAGGAGTCTTTGACTTATTTTGAAGATATAAAGGAAACTAAAGATGGCGTATTTGATGCACCGAGTTATGAAATAGTAATAAGCCCGGATGATGAGTTGCTCATAACGGTAAATTCCTCAGAGCCTGATGCTGTAATTTATTACAATGTACCACTGGCAAATCCGAGCCAGCGGGATATGCTTCAAGGGTCATTTAATCCGCAGTTGCAGACATATATTGTAGATAGTAATGGTGAAATTACATATCCGTTGCTGGGAAAGATAAAGGTAGCAGGAATGACTGTGGAAGGGCTAAGAAATTATCTTACCGGTGTTATACAAAAAGATG
>CALYOL010000088.1 GCA_945231345.1 uncultured Porphyromonadaceae bacterium | reverse complement strand
TACACCAACGGATACGGCACTCGTTACTATACTAACATCATAATCGGCAGATAAAGCAATCTATTTAACCAATACAAAAAAACAGACACGCTTTCCGGCGTGTCTGTTTTCATTTTATGTCCTTCAGATACTCTTACTTGATTGCATCCACTTCAAGGTCACAATTCTTGATTTCGTGCCATGGAAGACCCTGAATCATAAGCTGCTCCATAAATGGGTCCGGGTCAAACTCTTCAACATTGTGAACACCCGGTTTTACCCACTTCCCTGTGAGGAACATCATTGCACCCGTCATTGCAGGTACACCAGTAGTATAGCTCACTGCCTGCATGCCCGTTTCGCGGTATGAAGCCTCGTGGCTGCAATTATTGTAAATATAATATGTCAGAGGCTTGCCTTCCTTGTCAAGACCGGAAATGCGGCAGCCGATTGACGTTTCACCATGATAATTCTCGCCTAAGTCTTGAGGATTTGGCAACACTGCTTTCAGGAACTGCAACGGCACAATTTTCACGCCATTGTATTCAACCTCATCAATGCGTGCCATACCGATATTCTGGATTACACGCAGGTGCGTCAGATACTCCTTGCCAAACGTCATCCAGAAGCGCGCGCGTTTGATTGTCGGGAAATTTATCACAAGAGACTCAAGCTCCTCATGATACAGCAGATAAGAATCGCGTGGACCGATATTCGGATAGTTCAGCTCTGCGTGAATTTCAAGCGGACCCGTAGTAATCCACTTCCCGTCTTGATAATAACGTCCGTTCTGAGTGATTTCGCGGATATTTATTTCCGGGTTGAAATTTGTCGCGAATGCCTTCCCATGGTCTCCAGCATTGCAGTCCACTATGTCAAGGTATTCCATAGCCGAAAAATGATGCTTTGCAGCGTATGCCGTCATCACACCGGTCACTCCCGGGTCAAAACCGCAGCCGAGGATTGCCGTAAGTCCAGCTTTCTCAAACCGTTCACGATATGCCCACTGCCATGAATACTCAAAGTGAGCCACATCCTTTGGCTCATAGTTGGCTGTGTCAAGGTAGTTTACGCCACACTCAAGGCACGCATCCATGATGGTCAGGTCCTGATAGGGAAGAGCCACATTTATCACCAGGTCTGGCTTATGACGCTTAAACAGCTCCACAAGCTGTGGCACACTGTCTGCATCTACGGTGTCTGCTGACACATAAGGCTTACCGATGGCTTCTACTACTGCCTGGCACTTCTTGAGTGTCCGCGAACAAATGACGATTTCATTGAATACATCCGGATTTTGGGCGCATTTATGGGCTACTACCGTGCCTACGCCACCGCAACCGATAATAATTACTTTAGACATTTCTTATGCAAATTTTTATGAGTTTTCTCAAATTAAACTATTTATACTTATTCATAATAAGGATTTTCGCCGAAAATCCTCAACAAAGATATAAATAATCTTTATCATATCCAAAAAGGCAACTTAAAAAAGCTGCCCTTTTTCTTACGGGTAAAAAAAAATTACCCGTCATCACGACGAATAATCTTCTTACCTTAAATCTAATACCATGAAAAACTGATGCAAAGGTATACAAAATATGTTTTATAACATAATTTTCTACCAACTTTTTTCTTGTATTTAACGCTATTTAACCTTTGCTCCTATTTCTAAATACATTTTCACAGTTCATCCACTCCTCTATACTCGCTTCTCTCTATGGTAACTATACGACAAACGGGAGCCGAGAAAATTCATCACTTTCGCGGTTCCCTATTTAGCGCCCGTCAATAGCTGTCGCTATGGCAGGCTCTTGAAAAAATTTTCGTCCTTCTTTGTCGCTTACTTTTCAGGCTCTACAGGAGCTTCTACGGGAGCTTCTTCTGCAGATACCGGAAGGGCTGCTGCATCTGTGTTGTATTCAACACCGCTTACAACCTTCTCTTCTACGCTTGTGCGTGGACCTTTTGCATTTGATGCGTTTGGAGCAATGAATGCTGAGGTGATTGCAAGGAATGCTACGATGCCTGCAAGTGTCCATGTTGCCTTTTCAATAAAGTCGTTTGAACGGCGAACACCCATGATTGCGTTTGCCCCTGAAAAGTTTGATGCAAGACCTCCGCCCTTTGATTTCTGTACAAGAACCACAAGGATTAGGAGTACTGAGATAAGTACTGTAATGATTATTACTGCAGTGTACATTGTTAATTTTTATTTGTTTTTAGAGTTTTTATATTGTTGATTTATTATCAATTTTTTCAAAAATCGCAATTGGTCTGCAAAGTAAATACTTTTTTCTGGAAAATTCAAACTTAATTGCGAAATAATTTCATATGCCTTGTCATATCGGTGCTGTTTTATGAATATTTTTGCCAAACTTTCACTCAGCATCGAGTCTGGGTCGGGATTTTTAGGCGATGACTCTAAAGGCTCTTCTGGTGGAACTGTAATCACCGGCTGTGGCACGGGAGACTCTTCTATACGTCGCTGTTTCTCTATAAATGCGTCTATCAGCGCATCCTGGCTTCCAGCCTCAGAAGTGTGCTCGCCGGTATCTTGAGCTTCCAGTACCGACGCATAGTCTGGAACAGGATTGAAAATCAGCTTTTCTAACAGTTCCTCTTCACCCGGCTCACTGTTGCCATAGGTGTTGAGGAAGGTAGTGATGGCATCTTCTGTATCAGGCTTAGGCTCTTTCTCTACTTTAGGATAAAAGTGATGAAGGTTTTCTCCGTCTGGAGTCAATAGCTGATATAGTGTTGTAGGGTCTGGAGATGACAGGGCTATCCGTCGTATCAGCCTTTGTTTTACCTCTTCTGA
The DNA here is from genome assembly GCA_945231345.1 of uncultured Porphyromonadaceae bacterium. Taxonomy (GTDB): domain Bacteria; phylum Bacteroidota; class Bacteroidia; order Bacteroidales; family Muribaculaceae; genus CAJUPY01. The sequence goes on along the minus strand of CALYOL010000088.1, from coordinate 4,430 downwards.
TAGCGCCGGCAGATATTCCTTTAGCGTTATCGCAGACGGAAGCGTAAAAAATGGATATGCCCGCTGCAGCGACTCTACTGTGTTCAGTGTCGCCACAACGTCATTTCTTCCGCTCAATATGTCCCGTAGCTCTTGCTGCCTGTCCATTACCAGTTTCCTAATGTTGCGTTAAATATCAGGTCTACCAGCTCTTTCGCTATCTGTTGGCACAGCTCGTCTTGTACGTCCGTCAGCATCTCTGAGCTGTCAAAGTCGCGGTAAGACGAAAAAGACTGGTCGATATTGTTTTTATCATTCTTATTGTCGGTGTATTTTACACGCACTGTCACCGTTAGGCGTGTTTTTGACGCGTATGCATCTTCTGTGACTGCTTGGGGGGAGAGTGCATAGCCTGTTATTTCTCCTTCAAGCTGTATATCTCCACCCGAATCTACCGTTTTAAGCCGTGTATTGCGCGTGATATAGTCCGCAAGCTCGGTCTCAAACGTCTGCTGAAGTGGGGGATACACCAGTGCTGCTCTGATTGGGAAATTGCTCACCTGCACCGTCTTATACACCGTATAGTCAAGCGCCGCACCATTAAATTTATAGCTGATGCTGCAGGCCTGTGTCCCAAGGGCTATGATTATCGCTGTGAATAACAGCCTGATGTTTAGTAGTTTATTCCAAGCCATATTCCTTTATTTTTCTATATAGTGTACGCTCTGAAATCTTTAATTCTTTCGCCGCCGCGCCGCGTCTTCCGTCGTTTCGCTCAAGTGCGCGTTTTATCAGTTCGCGCTCGTTATCCTCAAGTGTGGTAGGGTTTTCTACCGGCTCGTCTATCGGCATTTCTACCTGTTCTGCCGGTGTGAAATCATCATCCTTATGCCTTAGTCTCACCAGTGACGAAATACCTGTGTCGGTGCTTTCGCTATGTTCTGCTATCGCTTTTATCCCGAATGATGGGTGAGTAGCTCCTATCATTTGCTTTAGCTCGTCTATCTCATGTTGAAGACGGAATATCATCTTAAACAGTGCCTCGCGCTCTTTTGCATAGCTATGGGCTTCTTCTCCGCCTATAACCGTCGGTGCAAACGACTCGCTGACTACAGGCATATATTGACGGATTGACTCCTCCGTCACCTCTGTCCCTGCCTCGAATATCGCCACTTGCTCTATCACGTTTTTAAGCTGGCGTACATTCCCGGGCCAGCGATAGCTCATCAGCGCATTCTTCGCACTTTCTGTAAAGTTTATCGCAGGAAGATTATATTTATCTGCACAGTCCGCCGCAAATTTCCTCGCAAGCAGCACCACGTCATTCCCGCGCTCTCTCAGTGGCGGAACCGGGATTTGTACTCCGGACAGGCGATAATATAGGTCTTCGCGGAATTTTCCCTCGCGCACTGCCTTTGCCATGTCTACATTTGTCGCGGCTACTATGCGGATATTCGTCTTTTGAACCTCAGAGGAACCCACTTTTATGTATTCCCCTGACTCCAACACGCGCAGCAGGCGAGCTTGCGTTGTCAGCGGAAGCTCTGCCACTTCATCAAGGAATATCGTGCCGCCATTGGCTTCCTCAAAATAGCCCTTGCGAGCAGAAATAGCACTCGTAAATGCTCCTTTCTCGTGTCCAAACAGCTCTGAGTCTATCGTTCCCTCTGGGATGGCACCGCAGTTTACGGCTATATATTTATTATGCTTGCGAGGTGAAAAAGCGTGTATGATTTTCGGGAAAAACTCCTTGCCTGCCCCGCTTTCGCCAATCACAAGCACAGACATGTCTATGGGTGCAACCTGTATCGCACGCACTATGGCGGCGGTCAGCGCAGGTGCATTTCCCACGATGCCAAGTCGCTGCTTTGCTTGCAGCACTTCCTGTGATTGTTGTATTATTTGCATTTTATTTATTTATTTCTTGCCATATCGGCTTCTTAGTTCGTATGTCTTTTCCTTCAGGTACTGTCCAAATTCCTCTATTGTCCCCTGGTGCTGAAGCTGTTCCTCCACACTGATAGGCTCGCCTACAGAAATATGCATCTCTGTCCCTATCTTGCGGAACACCTCCGCTGGCAAACGAAGCGTGCGTAGCTGCCAGCTCACTTTCCCAAGGAAATTAAACCACCACGAGTTGCTCCCATGGAAAAATATCGGTATTACCGGCACTTTTGCCTGCTGTATAAGCCTTGTCACTGTTGGCTGCCATTCGCGGTCGTTTAGCTCGCCTTTCCAGTTTATCTTGCTCACTGCTCCCGCCGGGAAAAATCCCACAGGTGCGCCGCTACGCAGTTGCTTTATCACCTGGCGGATTCCCTGCATCGATACTGCTTTCTTCTTCGGGTCATTAGATGCCAGCGCATCCACTGCGATAAAGTTAGGACGCATCGCCGTTATCGCATTTAGCACCATGTTTACCATCACCTTATACTCCGGGCGACGGGATGCTATCAGGTGTATCAAGGCTATTCCATCAAGCGCGCCAAACGGGTGGTTGGATACTGTTACAAACGCTCCTTCCGGCAAATTGTTCAGTATTTCCTCATTATCTATCCTCAGAGTAAGCTTAAACTCATCAAACAGCAGACGCTTCACAAACTCCGGCCCCGGTGTGTCGCAATTCCTTGAGTGCACACCATTCACCTTGTCTACACTGAGAAATTTCAACACCCAGTTGACAAGCTTTTCATGGCCGTCAAGTTTCGGTACCAGGCGCCTTACGTCATCATAGTCCAATACGTTTGGCTTTATTTCATATTTTTGTTCGTCCATTATTGTCTTTATCCTGATTGTTTCGTCGTATCAAACTGCAAAGTTACGAATTTTATCTAATATCCTCAAATTTTTATTTCCAATTTCCCCAAATTGTTATTATCTTTGCAGTCCAATTGTTTTTATTATTTTCTTAATCACTTTTAATTATGTCACTTTGGAGAGTTTTACTCATTATTCTGTTTCCGCCACTCGCTGTTGTTGATAAGGGCTGTGGCTCATTCCTCATGGTTCTGTTTCTCACAGCTTTAGGATATATCCCCGGAGTTATCGCTGCAATAATATTAGCTAAAAAAGACTAATTCATGAATATCGCTGTATTCTGTTCCGCTCGTGAGTCAATCGCCGATGAATACACCGCACACGCTCGCGCTTTAGGCGAATTTATCGGCAGAAACCATTTCACTCTCGTTTACGGAGGTATTGAACTCGGACTTATGGAAGTCACCGCACAGGCTGTAAAGCATGCCGGCGGCAATGTTCTCGGTGTTGTCCCGGAAGCCCGCAAAGACAGACAAAGCAAATGCCTTGACTCCGCAATTTACACCGACTCGCTTCACGACCGTAAGAAAATTATGCAGCGTGAGGCTGACATTTTCGTAATTCTTGCCGGAGGGTTCGGCACACTCGACGAACTCATGTCGGTATGGGCTGACATGACTTTTTATGCCATTGAAAAGCCAATTCTCATCGACAATGCTCGCGGATTATACAACCCACTCAAAGAACAGCTACAGCTCATGGTCACAGAGCATCTCCTCAGCCCTGACGTTTTATCACGTCTACACTTTTTCGATGATTTCTCCGAACTCCTTAACGAAATAAGAAAATGAAAAAAAGTCCGCTATATACCTTTACCGGCGATTCAGGGACAACATCTCTCGTCGGCGGACAGCGTGTCCCTAAAGACGATATCAGAATTGAAAGCTACGGCACTATCGACGAGCTAAACTCTCACATCGGGCTACTCGCTGCAATGCTCCACGATGAAAACAGCCAAAAAGATACTCTCCTTTTCATCCAAAACAAGCTATTCAACGTCGGTGCTTACCTCGCCACAGACAATGGCGACAGCCTTGCCCCTTGCTTCGGACTCGACGAAAGCGCCATTAAGAAAATCGAGGCTGAAATTGACCGTCTTGATGAAATACTCCCTCCACTACACGCATTCCTCCTCCCCGGCGGTAACACTCAGGCCGCACAGGCTCATGTCTGCAGAACTGTCTGTCGGCGCGCTGAGAGAAACATTATCTCTCTCGCCAAAATCGCTAAAATTCACCCCGATGTCACTCGTTTTATAAACCGTCTTAGCGACTATTTCTTCGTTTTAGCACGATTTAACAATTTTATCGCAAAAAATAACGAAATATTTTGGGATAAACATTGCTAATCTGACTTACATTCTGTAATTTTGCACCACTTTTTACATTTACTAATATACCACATATATAATAAGACTATATTATGTACTGGACACTTGAATTAGCATCAAAACTTGAGGACGCTCCTTGGCCTGCTACTCGTGATGAACTCATCGACTACGCCATGCGTTCCGGAGCACCTATGGAAGTTATTGAAAACCTTCAGGAACTCGAAGATGAAGGCGAAGCTTACGAATCTATTGAAGAGCTTTGGCCTGACTATCCCTCTAAAGAAGACTTTTTCTTCAACGAGGA
>CALYOL010000087.1 GCA_945231345.1 uncultured Porphyromonadaceae bacterium | reverse complement strand
CGAGATCTACACGCTTAAGATCGTCGGCAGCGTCAGATGTGGATAAGAGACAGGACCTCGTGTGCCGTGGTGGCGGCTGGAGCTACAGCGCGAGGAGCTGCCGGGTGTCGAGTCGCGACGACGGCACTCCCGACTGCAGGTACGACGGCCTCGGCTTCCGGTTATGCCTTGAGGAGCGTTGAGCGTAGAGGGTTTATCGTTGAGCGATACCATAAAACGTGACTCTCCGAGCCACGAAGTACAGTGTTAGTATGGACCAGGCGTCGTCGCTGCGCTCCTTGCCTGGTCTTAAGCATGACAGCATGCTCTCCGAGCCTGCCGGATGGCGGAAGCCACGCCTGGTGAGGCAGTACGGGGCGGACAGAGAATAGTGAATAGAGAACTATTACAGTGAATAGAGAATAGAGAATAGAGAGGGGTGAGTGTTGAGCGGAGAGTAATCGGAGGACTTTGGAGGAAGGCTGGCAGACAAAATCATTATAAGAATGAAGTGCTGAATTTTTAATGAAAGATTTGAAGATTAACATTTTTTATTGACGAATTGTCAAAAATTAAAGCACATTGTGGCTTGAGAATGAGATAAAAGTAGTAACTTTGCACCTATATACGCAATAATTAAACAAATACGACAAAAGTGAAAGTTACAAAATTCATATTCGGCATATTAGCCTCGGCACTTGCCCTAAGCGTCAGCGGTCAGAACAATATCGTGGAAGAAGTAGCCTGGACAATCGGCGACCAGCCTATTTATAAGTCAGAAATAGAGGAAACGTACCAGCAGATGCAATACGACCGCGAGCAGATAAACGGCAAGCCATACTGTGTAATCCCGGAAATGATGGCGATAGAGAAACTCTTTCTCCATCAGGCAGATATAGATACAGTGGAGGTACAGGAGTCTATGATACACCAGCAAGTGGACTCATGGATAAACTTCCTCATTACCAACCTGGGGACAAAGGAAAAAGTAGAGGAGTATTTCCGCAAGACAATCCCGGACCTGCGAGAGTGGCGTGGCGAACAGCTCAGAAACCAGTCGAGAATAGAGCAGGTTAAGCGAAGTCTTGTAAAAGATATCAAGACCACACCGAGCGATGTGCGCAAGTTTTACACCACACTGCCGGAAGACAGCATCCCGTTCATTCCCCTTCAGGTAGAAGTTAAAATCATCACCATAAACCCAAATATCCCTCGCCAGGAAATAGACGATGTAAAGGCAAGGCTGCGTGACTATGCCGACCGAGTAAACCGCGGAGATGCGGATTTCTCTACACTCGCAATCCTATACTCAGAAGACCCAGGGTCAAGCGTTCGAGGCGGAGAAATCGGTTTTCTTGGAAAAGGCCACCTTGAGCCGGAGTATGCAGCAGTAGCCTTCAACCTCAACGACCCCAAAAAGGTGTCAAAAATCGTAGAGACACAATATGGCTATCACATTATCCAGCTTATAGAAAAGCGCGGCGACCGTATCAATACACGCCATATCCTCCTTCGCCCGAAAGTATCAGACGAAGACTTGATAAAGGCTACACACAGACTTGACTCCGTGGTGACCGACATTAAGGCAGGAAAATTCACATTTGAGGAGGCAGCGCCATACATTTCACAAGACAAAGACACGAGATACAGCCAGGGCGTGATGACAAACGAAAATACCGGTACAACCCGATTTGAGATGTCACAGCTCCCACAGGAAGTGGCTAAGGTGGTAAACAATATGCAGCCCGGAGATATATCCGACGCGTTTATCATGATGGACCCAAAGAGAAACCGCGAAATAGTGGCTATTGTTAAGCTCACTACCCGCATCCCGGCTCATAAAGCCAACCTCTCAGACGACTTCCAGACCATCAAAGACATGTATGAAAAATCTCTCCGCGAAAAAATCATCAAGGAGTGGGTAGAGAAGAAAATCAAAGACACCTATGTAAAAATCGAGGACGGCTGGAACGACTGCGAGTTTGAGCACAAGGGTTGGATTAGATAATCTGCAATATTGATGCGTAATACAAAAGATAACAAAAACACTTTGCGGCGACTACCTTTGGCACTCGTCGCAATCGTGTTTTGTGCCATATTCCTGACAGCTGTAAACCCAAGCGACGACAATACGCCTATAGTGCCTCAAATCCCCGGAGCAAACCGCTATCAGAAAGGAAAAATATTCCTTGAGCGAGCAGACCGCCTTGTGGCGCATGAGGGAGAAGAATATCAGATACTTACGGGCGATGTGGAGTTTCGCCGCGGCGACATGTATATGTATTGCGACAGTGCGCATTTCTACGATGCCATAAACTGCATTGACGCATTCGGAAACGTGCGCATGGAGCAGGGAGACACACTGTTTGTATATGCCGATGAGCTTGCATACACAGACTCAACCGAACTCGCAGTGCTCTATGCAGACGAGGGAAAAGTTGTAAGACTGATAAACAAGGACGTGGAACTGCAGACCACGATTTTCAATTACGACCTGGGCATTGATTTGGGATATTATGAGGTAGGAGGACAGCTCACTGATGAAAAAAACAAGCTGACGTCGCGCTATGGCGAGTATTGTCCATCATCTTCCGAAGCAGTGTTTACCGACGATGTGAAACTAACTTCACTCCGCGAGGCAGACACGCTACGCATTTACTCAGATAACCTGTATTACAACACAGATACACACATCGCGGAGCTTGACCGCCCATCCACAATCACAAACAAGGATGGAATTATCTACACCGACTCCGCCATATTCAATACCGAGACAAATTTCTCCCGTCTTTACCGCCGGTCGCTCGTGGTGACTTCAAACAATAATACCCTAACAGGAGATTCGCTGTATTACGACCGCAAGAACGGCATAGGAGAGGCATTTGGAAACATGGTATTGACCGACTCAGCAAACAGCATGATACTCACCGGCGACTATGGCTTCTACAATGAGTTTAGCGACAGCTCCCTCGTCACCGGTCGCGCCCTGGCGCGCGAGTTTTCGCAAGGAGATACATTGCACCTACATTCAGACACAATCCGCTCCTATCGTGAGATATACCTTGTACCAGCAAAAGACTCGCTTTCGTATGCGCACGAAGACACCACACACTATGTCATCGCAGCGCATCGCGTGAAATTTTACCGAAAAGACATTCAGGGCATCTGCGACTCTCTAACCTTCGAGCAAAAAGATTCAATGCTGTATTTAGACCGTCACCCGATAGTGTGGAGTGACAATCGCCAGATTTTCGGCAACGTTATACAGCTGCACCTAAACGATTCGACGATAGACTATGCCCACCTGCCGGAGTTTGGCTTTATGGCAGAGGAAATAGAGCCGGGATTTTATCAGCAACTGACAGGAAAAGAGATGTTTGCCGCCTTTGAAGACGGACACCTGCGAAAACTCGACGTATCCGGCAATGTTCAGGCAATCTCATATCCGGAGGAAAACGACTCGACGTATAACAAGGTAGTATCGCTTGAGAGCAGCTATCTTTCAGCCGACTTCAAAAACAACAATATAGAGAAAATGAAGTGCTGGCCGCAGACCTCAAGCGTAATCACACCGCTATATCTCGCCAAGCGTTCACAGCTATACCTCCAGCAGTTTAAGTGGTATCCTACCTTGCGCCCTACGTCGCCAGAAGATGTATTCAACATCACGGATGAATTTATAAAACTAATGGCAGAGCCGGACCCTGCGCCAAAGTCAAGGCGAGGCGCAGCGAAGCCTGCTGCAACAGAGCCAGCAGGAGGCGAGGATGACGAGGATATGGGTCGCCCAAGCCCGTCAAATCTAAGAAGTAGATAAAATTAATCACAACGATATTTACCATGAAACAGACAGATAGCAGAATACAAGACATGATGAACTTTTTAGATAGTTCACCATGCAATTTTCTCGCAGTAAGCAATATAGCAAAACGCCTTGAAGGCGAAGGTTTCACACACCTTGACCAACGCGACAAATGGAATCTCAGTCCAGGCGGAAAATATTACGTCACCCAAAACGACTCCGCAATTTTCGGCTTCATCGTTGGTACAGAGCCAGTTTATAACGGGTATAAAATCATCACTGCACACAGCGATTCCCCCGGCTTCCGCATAAAGCCGGCTCCAGAAATGCTTTGCGACGGCAATATTCTGAAACTAAATACAGAAGTATATGGCGGACCAATCCTTTACACATGGTTTGACCGTCCGCTTTCTATTGCCGGGCGAGTAATACTTCGCAGTAATGACCCGTTGCACCCTGTAACAAGACTTGTGAAATTTGACCGTCCTCTCCTGACTATACCTCACCTCGCTATCCACTACAACCGTTCCGTAAACGATGGAAATCCTCTTTCTCGCCAGAAAGATATGTTGCCAGTGATTGCTCACATCAATGACACAGCAGAAAAAGACAGTTATGTGCTGAACTTGGTGGCAAAAGAACTCGGGGTAGAGCCAAAAGAAATTCTTGACTTCGACCTTACGCTATATGATACCACCCCGGCGTGCCTGGTGGGAGTAAACGACGAGTTTCTCACTTCCGGTCGCATAGATGACCTCTCAATGGCATATTCAGCGATGGTAGCGTTGCTTGACTCAACAGACACACGGATGACGCGCGTAATGGCAATTTTTGACAACGAGGAAACAGGCTCAGAAACAAAGCAAGGAGCTTGTTCGCCTGTTCTTACTCACATTCTTCAGCGCATTAATTCCTCGCTTGGTGGCGATGATGAGACATATATGCGCGCAGTGGCATCGTCCTTCATGGTGTCTGCCGATAATGGTCATGCGACACACCCGAACTATCCCGAAAAGCAAGACCCGACAAATCACCCTGTCCTTGGCGGAGGTCCGGTAATAAAGATAAACGCAAACTGCAAATACATGTCAGATGCCGACTCCGCCGCCGTATTCCGCACTATATGCGAAGATGCCGGCGTGCCATACCAGTATTTTGTAAATCACAGCGATGTAGCCGGTGGCTCTACACTTGGAAATAAACTGACTGCACAGATAAATCTGCGCGGTGTTGATATGGGCGCGGCACAGTGGGCTATGCACTCAGTACGCGAAACAGCCTCAGCGCAGGATATGATTTATATCATCCGTGCGTTTACCCAATTTTTTAATGCGTAAAATTTTTTTCAAAAAACTTTGATGTTTATAAAAATTATTGTAACTTTGCAATGATTTCAAGTTAAGACAAAAATATGGACACCAAAACAATGACATATCAAGCATCAGAACTGCTGAAAAAGGCTGGGTTACGTCAGTCTCACCAGCGAATTGCCATATTGTCTTATCTCATGATGCACGACATTCATCCCTCTGCGGAGGATATTTATGATGCGCTACATCGTGAATACCCATCCATGTCGCTCACAACAGTCTATAATACGCTGAAGGCCCTTTCTGAGGCGGGTGCGATAAACCTGCTCCGCTTGGAAAATGAGCGCGCACATTTTGATTTTCCAAAGATGCAGCATGCACATTTCCGTTGTCGCTGCTGCGGACAGATTTTTGATGTGCCAATGGTAGAGACGGCAACGTCGTGCGGAAATGGTTTCCAGGTAGATAGCATTGAAATTTACTATCAAGGCACATGCCCTGATTGCAAAGATAAAAAACAATAAATTTAACAATAAAAACAAAAACTCTATGGAACTTAAAGGCTCAAAAACAGAAAAAAACCTCCTTGAGGCATTTGCAGGCGAATCAATGGCTCGCAACAAGTACACATACTATGCTTCAAAGGCTAAAAAAGAAGGCTTCGTGCAGATTGCAAACCTATTTGAGGAAACAGCAGGAAATGAAAAGGAACACGCAAAAATCTGGTTTAAACTTCTTCACGAAGGCGAAATCCCAACAACTTCAGTAAACCTCCTCGACGCAGCAGAAGGCGAAAACTATGAGTGGACAGACATGTATGCAAAATTTGCAGCAGATGCACGCGAAGAAGGCTTCACCCGCATTGCCGCACTCTTTGAAATGGTGGGTAAAATCGAAAAAGAACACGAAGAACGCTACCGCAAGCTCCTCGCAAACGTAGAAGGCGAACTTGTTTTCTCTCGCGATGGCGACATGGTGTGGATTTGCTCAAACTGCGGACATATTCACGTTGGCAAGAAGGCTCCTCTGAAATGCCCGGTATGCGACCATCCACAGGCATATTTCCACCTTCGCGCTGAAAACTACTAATTAGAAAATTTCCATCTTGTATTTATAGACAAGCCGCCGGGGATTCATTTCCCGAGCGGCTTTTTTTAGAGCCTGCTGTATAATAATATATGGCCCCACTTCTCAGTGCGACCATATACTACAAATCAAAATCTATTGCTTATGAAAAACTATTTTTGCTACTAATTAATAGCCAAATTTTAATTAGAGTTTTACTCATACCGCCACTATTGGCGCAACTTGTAAAACACATCGGCATTACTGCCGGAGCAAGCATCTCAACATAAGGCTTTGTCCTGCAAACATAAGTGGAAAGCATATGGAATGCATCTTCAAAGCAGTTTAGTTATCGAACTGCGCTTACACTTTGCAAAGGTATGAATAATTTTTTTATTATAAAAACTTTTTTTGGTGTTTATTTCCAAATAATTTTAAAAATATATAGCAAAAGAAGTAAGCTGAGTGGCTTTGTTTGTGGCAAGAGCATACCTAAATCCGTGTTTTGTAAGGATTTCCGCCACGAGCATCAGTCCTATGCCTTGTCCGCCGCGCTTTGTGGTAAAAAATGGTGTAAACAGCTTACGAGATATGTCGTCGGGTATTCCTGCCCCGTCGTCGGTGATGAGTATACGGTCTGAACACAGACAGACGGTGATATGCCCGTTTTCCCCAATGCTTTCCTGCGCATTTTTCAGTATGTTTACCAGAGCCTGCTGCATCATGTCGGCATCAATTCCTTTCACCACGTTTTTATCTGCAATTTCACACGTCAAAGAAATATTTCGCCTTTCGCATTCGCTGCTCACAAAAGCCACGGCATTTCGTATCACACTCGAAATGTCTGTCGCCACGAGTTGCGGCTCCGGTATTTTGACCACTTGTGCAATTCTGCTGATAAATTTGCTGAGCTGAGAGCTGCGTGTCACGCAAGCGTCTATCGGCTCAGAGAAATCACGCAGTTTTTCTTCTTCTTGAGCCACGTCGCCCAGCATCTGCATTGTTGAGATTATTCCCGTCATGGTGTTGTTTACCTCGTGAGACATCATTCTGATTACTTTCTCGTAAGCCAGTCGC